>DAOUTX010000118.1 GCA_030668465.1 Atribacterota bacterium
AATAAGGAAGGCTTCAAAAATTTATAGAAAAGACCTAACCGGTTGTCTTATCATTTCAACTCACGAACCATGTCCCATGTGCACGGGATCAATAATTTGGTCAAATATTTCTAAAGTAGTATATGGAGTGTCTATAAGAGACTCGATAAAAGCTGGAAGAGACATGATAAATGTAAGTTGCAAGGAAATTATTAAAAAATCGAATGCCGAGATTAATATACATGATGGTATTCTTAAGAAAGAATGCCTCAAACTTTATAATAATGATATAAGAAAATTAGTAAAAAAATTTCGGAAATCTGAATGGATAAACATAGAAGAGGATCTTCTTAATAAAAGGATGCAGTGGTTTGAGAATAATAAAACAATGATACGTAAGTTAAAAGGTAATGATCTTGAAAAGGCATATCATTTGATTCTTATGAAGATAGGCATAAAAAGTAGCGAAGCACCCATAGTGAAAAAGTCAGAAAATAGAATTATATTTCATTCTAAGAACTACTGTCCATCTTTAGAGGCTTGCATTATTTTAGATTTAGATACAAGGGAAGTTTGTAAGGAAATCTATGAAAGATCAACTGAGGAGTTAATTAGAAAACTAAATCCCAAATTGAGATTTACTAGAAATTATGAGTGTATTAGACCTTACTCAGATTACTGTGAAGAAATTATTATATTAGAGAAGTAAATGCTTAACCCAGCGTAGTTAATTTGGATGGTAAATTGCATATGCGACCTTGATATATTACGAAAATGAAATAGGGCATTAAAAGAGCGAAATGATAAGGTGGGGTGAAGCGCTCGCATCCTGCAACTCGCAACCTGAATTTTTGACCGGTTGACCGGAAAACCGGTAAATCGGGCAATTGGTCAACTAATTTATCCAGCGGAGGATTTATTTATGAAATCACAAGTCTATCCCTGGAGGAGATACTGGGCAAGATTATTTGATATTTCCTTTATCATGCCCATCTATATATTTATAATTTCCCTATTCTCCCCGGGACTCAATTACACAATAATCCGAATGGAAAGTTTTATCGGCGGCACATTACTACTGCTATTTTACCTGATATTCTTCGAACCCATGATGCTCTCCTCTTTCGGCACTACTCCCGGGAAGGTTTTACTGGGAATAAAAATGCGCGCTCTATCCGGGGAAAAGATTTCCTATACCACGGGAATGAAAAGAGGATTCCTTGTCTGGATATATGGCATGGGGATAGGAATTCCCTTTATTGCACTTTTCACCATGATAGTTGCTTACAACAAATTAAAGAGAAATGGAATAACCGGCTGGGATGAGAAATGCGGAATCAGCGTAATACACGACCAATTAAGTATTTTCAGGGTCATTTTGTTTATAACCATATTTATTTTTTGTTTATTTATATGGGTCGGATTTATGAGTAATTTTTAGAAAAAGGGAGACTGACTAATAAACAGACACATCCCATTTTCTTTAATATTTTGATAATTTTTTCTACCTTTTTACGAGGGGTCTGATAATCAAGCTTCCCTGGTATCGATAAGAACGAGCGTATGTGTCACCAAGATTATTAATTAAAATTGAAAGAAGGTATTGCTATGTCTGAAAAATTTAGAGACTTTCTTAAAAGCAGTTGTTGGAAAACGATTGATTTTTCAACCACGGACCAGAGCAGAGGTATCAAGCCACCACTGGCAGAAAAGCCCTGCAATCCTGAAGATAGGAGAATAGATCTTGTAAAATCAGGGGATTGGCAATCAATTAATAAAGTAAGTGTTGAGGCTGCGATTGCCCAAAGGAAATCGAGAAGGTCTTATACCGAAGATACCATAAAACTCGAAGAACTTTCTTTTCTTCTATGGGTAACCCAAGGTCTTCGAGGAAAAAGGTCTGCAGTTAGAAATTACAGAACCGTGCCCTCAGCCGGATGCAGACATGCTCTGGAAACTTATATTGCGGCTTTCAGGGTTGAGGGGATTCCCAAGGCGATTTATCGTTATTTACCAATGAGTCATCAACTGGTGGAAGTGGCTAAACACCAAGATCTTGAGGGTTTGCTAACCCAAGCCGCTCTTGATCAATCATTTGCCGGTAAAAGCGCAGTGACCTTCATTTGGACCACCATACCGGCACGCATGGAATGGCGATACAGCAGGGTATTTTATAAAGTGATAGCTCTGGACGCCGGCCATGTTTGTCAAAACCTCTACCTGGCGTGTGAAGCAATTGGTGCCGGGACTTGTGCCATTGCTGCTTACGACCAAGAATTTGCAGATAGCATTCTTGGAATTGATGGTATTGAGGAATTTACCATTTATATGGCACCTGTTGGAAAAGTTTAGCAAAAGATTTTCTAAAAAAGAAGGATTTTTAAAACTTATAACGTATTAACAATTATAGGTGAAATTTCTCATGAAGTTTGTCAAATTAACTCCCCAATCGTCTAAATCGTTCTCTTTGGTCGGACTTCGTTAAATTCCGAGATTAGAGGAAATTGATAAATTACGTTTTATTAAAAGGTCTATGAAGCAAAACAGAAAAATTTATATTTTATGAGATAATTAGCTATAACAAAAAAAATAAACAGAAGTAGGAATTAATCATGAATATCGGTATTATTTTATATTCTCAAACTGGCAATACCTATTCCGTTTCCCTGAAGCTTAAGGAGAAACTTATTACAGCCGAACATTCCGTGGACATTGAACGACTAAAAGTTGTCGGAGAAGTGCGGCCGGGAACAAAAGATATTAGGTTCGAAACGCTTCCCGATATCGAGCCATACGATGCATTGGTGTTTGGTTCTCCGGTCCAGGCATTTTCCCTATCATCGGTAATGGCAAGCTATCTAACGCAGATTGCATCATTACAAGGCAAAAAGGTTGCCTTTTTAGTAACTCAATATTTTCCTTTTCCCTGGATGGGAGGAAGCCGTACAGTTGGGCAAATGAAAAAAATTTGCGAACCTAAAGGAGCAGCCGTTTGCGGGGCAGCGATCGTTAACTGGTCAAATCCGAATCGAGAGAAAAGAATTACTGAAGTGGTTGAAAAATTGAGTAAATTATTTTAGGGATATGGAACATAGAGGATGGGTCTCTGTTCCAGAAAACTAACCCTTCAGAAGGACAGTTTTACTGGCAACATTAAAAATTTCTCTACCGTAAATTCTCTTACCATAGAAAATTTAATATTTATGAAGACGGCTTGTCTGTAGAAATTTCTAAGTAGGTTTAATTTGCTTTTAACTTCGCATAGGTAGAAAAAAAATAGAAAGGGGTAATTAAAAATGGTAAATTATTCAGATGTTTTAGCAGCTTATTCCAAAGTGACAAAATATAAAAATCCTACTTTATTGCAATATTCCGGAACATTGAGTCGAATGATTGGGAATCAGATCTATTTAAAACCTGAAAACCTTCAAGTAACCGGCTCTTTTAAGCTTGGCGGAGCTATAAATGTTATCTTTAATTTAACGGATGAACAGAAGAAAAAGGGAGTAGTGACCTGTTCTGCAGGTAATTGGGCGCAGGCAGTCGCTTACGCTTCCCGAATTTTAAAGGTCAGGTCAGTTATTGTTATGGTGGAAAATGCTTCTCAAACAAAAATAAATGCTACCAGGGGATATGGAGCGGAAGTTCTGATATATGGAAGAAATTCCAATGATGTCATCAACAAATCGATGGAAATAGCCAAATCTGAAGACCTTACTTTGCTCAGTCCTTTTGAGGACGACTATTTAATTGCAGGACATGGCACAATAGGTTTAGAGGTGATGAAAGAGAAACCGGATACCGAGGTTATTTTCTGTCCCATTGGTGGAGGAGCGCTTATTTCAGGGATTGCTTTGGCCATTAAGAAAAAAAATCCCCAGGTCAAAATAATAGGGGTAGAACCGGAAAATGCCAATGCCATGTGGCTTTCTCTTAAACAAAATAGTATAGCGGAAAAGGAGAATGTGAATACCATTGCTGATGGCCTGGCGTTAAAAAAACCGGGTATCAAGCCATTTAATATAGTGCGTAAATATGTAGATGACGTCGTTTTGGTTACAGAGGAAGAAATAAAAAAGACGCTTGTTTTTCTCTTGGAGCGGGCAAAATTATTGGTTGAACCATCAGGAGCAGTAAGTGTTGCTGCAGCCATTTCTAATCAATTAGATATGAAAGATAAAGAGGTGGTTGCTATTTTAAGTGGAGGAAATATTGACCTTGATAAGCTTAGCCATATTTTAAAAGAAGAAATAGCATCAATCAAAGAATAAAACTCATAGCTGTTTATAAAAAAAATAAGATTAATTGAAAAAGGAGAATGTAATGAGAAAAATAGTATATAGTGACGAAGCCCCCAAACCTTTAGGGGTGTATTCTCAGGGTACGGTTGGGGGAGGGTTTATTTTTGTATCCGGACAACTTCCCATTGACCCAAAAACAAGTAAATTTATTAAGCAGGATATCA
>DAOUTX010000107.1 GCA_030668465.1 Atribacterota bacterium
CGGGGAATCGAATCCTAGTAAAAATGATTTAGATATTACTGATCGTTTGGTGGATGCTTGCGATTTGATTGGAGTAAAAGTGCTGGATCATATAATATTGGGTGAGGATAATTATACCAGTTTTGCCCAGGAGGGTTTATTGAAAAAAGTAGGGGCAGACCTTGTGTCTGCCCTAAAAGGAGTTAGCAATACATGAAAAGCAATTTATCCATAAAATTTTGTCCCTATTGTGGTTGTAAATTAGTCAGAAGGATGTTGGAAGGAAGGAAAAGATTGTATTGTTCGAGGTGTGGGAAGATATATTACGAAAATCCTACTCCGGTAGTAGCAGTGATAGCCAGAGATGATGAAGGCAAAATATTATTAATTAAAAGGAAAATAGGACCCTGTAAAGGTGAATGGGCACTGCCTAGCGGGTTTATGGAGATAGAGGAAAGCCCTATAGAAGCGGCTTTGAGGGAATTGACCGAAGAGACCGGGTTAAAAGGAAAATCGAAGAGGTTGATAGGAATTTATCCCAACAATAGCGAAGTTCATGGTTATCTGGTTACTATACTATATGAAGTTAAAATTTTAGGAGGAAAACTTTGCGCTGGTGATGATGCGGAGGAAGCTGAGTTTTTTGCAGTAAACCAAATTCCTCCTTTAGCCTTTCAATCTCACCAGGAAGCATTGGGAGAAGTTTTAAAATTAAGGATTTAATTTCAATTTAAATTTTACAAAAAATTATTGATTATTAATAAAAAATATTTATAAACACAAGGGAGAAAAACAATAATGGAAAAAGCAAATTTTTTTAAGGTAAACGAATTAAAAGCAAAAAAGGTTTTAGAAGATTCTACGTTAAGGGTTGTAGTAAATGAAAAAACTATGGTAAGCTTTTTTGAATTTGGTCCAAATACTACTATTATGCCTAAACATAAACATCCCCATGAACAAACTGGAGTAGTAGTAGCGGGCTCTGTAAAAATGGTTGCAGGAGGAGAGACTAAAATTTTAAGGGTGGGTGAAGGAGTAGTAATTCCCCCTAATGTGGAACATGAAGCTTCTCCCTTAGAGCCAGGTACTAAGATGATAGACGTTTTTTATCCTATAAGAGAAGACTATCTTTAGTAAAATAAAACAGATTAAAGGAGTATATGATTGAAAATATTAGCTTTAGATTTTGACGGAGTAATTGTAGATAGTGTTTTAGACTCGCTTTTTGTGGGTCATAACGCTTACTTAAGACTATATGGCCCGGGGAAAAAGAAATATTTTGGAGGAGAACTTTTTACTTTCGAAAATTGGGAAGAGACTAAAAAGCAGCGTCAGGAAGAGATAAAATATTACCGAACTCTAAGACCTTATATTCGGGGAGCAACCGATTATGGTTTGATCCAGAAATTAATAGAAGAAAATAAATTTGTTAAAAGCCAAGAAGAATTTGACAATTATAGAAAGACAGTAAAGTTTGATTTTGAAGCATATGAAAAAGAATTTTATAAAGAACGAGAAAGACTGCAAAATATAAATTATAGAGCCTGGTTTAATTTAGAGCCACCCTATCTCAAAGTAATAGAAGGGATAAAGAAAACATTAGAAGAAGGAGCTAAAATCGTTATTGCTACTTCTAATAGAAGAAAAGCAATTGTTAAATCTTTTACTCCTGAATATTTTGGTTTTACCATTAAACCGGAAGATATTTTAGATAAGAGATTCGGAGAAGACAAATCCGGGCAGATGAAGCATATTGCAAAATCATATAATATCAAATTTAAAGAAATATATTTTGTAGATGATCTGGTAAGCCATTTAATTCAGACCAGAACTTTAGGAATAAAAGTCATTTTGGCCGGTTGGAGCTATGCAACCGATATTCAAAAAGAGGAAGCCCGGAAGCAAAAAATTCCAGTTATTGAAAAAGAAGAAGATTTTTATTACATGATTAGAAATGCTTTAAAAGTAGACATTTAAGAAGAAATCTCATTATTATGTCTATTGATATATTTTTATTAATTTTAATTTTAATACTGTTATTACTGAAATATTTATAATAATATGGTTATTTAAAAAATAAAAAGGAAGGAAAAGAAAATGAAAATAGTAGATTACAAAGAAGTTAAAGCTGAAGCGGTAGATTTTGAAGATGTCAAAGATGTTAAAGTAAGGTGGCTTATTTCTGATAAAGATAAAGCTCTGAACTTTGCTATGAGGTTGTTTGAGGTTGGTCCGGGAGGGTACAGTCCTTTACACACCCATAATTGGGAACACGAGGTATTTATTTTAGAAGGTGAAGGAGTAGCTAATGATGGAGAAAAAGAAACCAAACTTAAGAGCGGAACAGTAGTCTATGTTGCTCCGGAGGAGAAGCATCAATTTAAAAATAGCGGCTCTGAAACTCTAAAATTTCTCTGCTTAATTCCTATAAAGAAATAAAATTATCTCAAGTAGAAGAGTAACAATATAATTCATTTGTATAGAAAATGAACTCTATAACAAATCTAATTGTCGAAAGGAGCAGATCTATGCATAAACCATTTTTCGAAAAAGTCGGGTTCGGTGACCCTTATGTAATTAGAATGATTCCCGATGATGATATTCCTCAGAAGATCGTCAGTTTTTGCAAAGAGAACGGAATAACCCATGCTGTGATTATTTCAGCGATTGGAAGTGCCAAGGAGGTTGTATTTAGAGATCTCCTGGTGGGGGTAAAAATTCCTTTGGAACCTTCCAAGACAAATGAACTTAGAATGATGGGTCCCTATGAAATTTTATCGCTTGAGGGGAACATTTTTCCGATGGATAATGAATTAGTTGTTCATTTGCATACATTACTTGGAACAGAAAACGGAAGCGTATGTGGTGGGCATATGATGCAGGCCAAAGTTTTGACAACGTTAGAATTAATCCTGGTGGAGATTAAAAAAGCCAATTCTTACCGGGTGAAAAGTGCGGTAACCGGATTGAACGAGTTATTGATAGATTGATTCACTACTCCAAGCCATACCAAATTATTGGGGGATGTTTAAATTGAAAGAAAACTATTTTTTAAGAGTAAAAAAGCATAGCCCTACCAGATTTTGGATTAATAATCCTATTCCTGGAGAGGCTGATAAAGCTATTGCTGTAGGAGCAATTGGTTGCACAACAAATCCAACATATGCCATGAAACAGATATTGATAGATGATGAAAAGGATTATGTTTTACATGTTGTGGATGAGGTAATCAAAGATATTAAAGACAATAATGAGGCTTGTAATTTGATACAGCAGAGGCTTGTTAAAAGGATATTGGACAAGTTTTTTCCCCTTTATAAGAAGAATCCGGGAAAAGAAGGATTTGTATCTATCCAGGGCAATCCTTTTGCTGACGATAACCCAGATTATATCGTTAACGAAGCATTACAATATCGTAAATTGGGTAAAAACTTTATTGCAAAGATTCCTGCAACAAAAGCAGGCCTAAAGGCTTTGGAAAATCTTATTCCAGAGAATATGCCTATAATTATAACCGAGGTTATGGGAATTGCACAAGCAGTATATACCTGTGAGGTGTATCAGCGGGTATCAAAAGAATGTGGCAAACATCCCCCGTTATACCTTACTCATATTACTGGTATATTTGATGACCATTTAAGAAATGTTGTTAAGCGTGACAATATTGATATCTCACCAGATATTCTTTGGCAGGCAGGATGTATCCTGGCAAGAAAGCAGTACAAGATTTTCAAAGAGAGGGAATATTTTGGTACAATGCTCGGTGGTGGAGCCCGAGGTTTACATCATTTTACTGAAATGGTTGGCTCTGAGATGCATATAACCATCAATTGGATAGGTACAGCTGATAAATTGATTGAAGCTGATCCTCCTGTTGTGTATCGAATGTTTAATCCAGCCCCCCAAGAAGTCGTTGATGAGCTTTTAGAGAAGATTCCTGATTTCCGTAGAGCGTATATGGAAGAGGGTCTTTCTGTTGATGAGTTTGAAGATTTTGGTCCAGTGGCTCTATTTAGGGATAGTTTCGTAAAGGGATGGACATATATGCTTAAAATAATTAAGGAGCGAAGGGAGAAAATATCCTGAGATGTAGATATTAGTTAAGACATTGATATATAATTACATACAGGTTAATTTTGCTTGTCTATATTTAAAAAATAATAATTAGTTTTTTCATTATTTTCAACAAGTTTATTATTAATTTGTATTAATGTGTTCTAAACCTTTTTTGCTTTATTTTTTTATTCTATCTGCCTGCTTGTCTATAGAATTTACTCTACAACCGTAAAATCAATAGTTACTTCAGTGGTCTTTCCAGAAAAAACATCCTTTAAGACTAACAGAAATTTATAATCACCTACAGGGAAGGGAGAAGTTTGAGTGAGTGTATTGTTAATAAACAGGTCGAAATTTTTAGAATGCGAGGTTATATGGTAGTCAAGAAAGTCTTCTTGTTTGAATAAGACATTGTTATTTTTATCCAAGATGTAGATATCTTCTTTAAGGTATATCTCGTAAAGATCTTTTTTAATTTCTTTAATGGTATAATTTCTTGCTTCACCATATATAAGGAAAGTTTCGCCCTGAGCGAAGTTAGCATCTTTTCTTGTATTATACATACCAAATCCCCAGGCTTCTTCATCAGTAAATGTTATATTAACAAATTCTAAATCAGCCTTACTTTTAACTATCGCC
>DAOUTX010000042.1 GCA_030668465.1 Atribacterota bacterium
ACTAACAATCGAAAACTGTAAACCTGTATTAATAAGCAAGCGTTCCACGTGGAACATTAATTATCATGAACAAATGTTCTTTTTATAATTTCTGTACAATCTAATACTCACTTAAATAGTTATAATTTAATTGTATGTCTTGATTTGTTAGTTGTTATTTGGTTAGTCAGTTAGCCGGTTTACCAGTTAAGACAAAGACTGGCTGACCATATTATTTTGCATCTATAAAGGGAAAAATAACAACTATCGACTAATTAATTTTGTAATTTGCATTTTGTGCTAACGACTAATTTATAACCAGGGGAATCATTTTAGGAGAATATTTATGACCAAAGTCTTGGCAATCACCAACCAAAAAGGTGGAGTGGGCAAAACCACTACTGCAGTAAATCTAAGTACTTCTATTGCCCTACATAAAAGAAAAACATTATTAATAGATATAGACCCCCAGGGAAATGCCAGCACCGGCATAGGTTTGGATAAAATAAGAGTTAAAAGATGTATTTATGATGTTTTGATTAATAAAGCACCGGTTAAAGAGATTATTTTACCGACTCAGGTAAAAAATTTAGATGTTTTGCCTTCTACCATTCAATTGGCTGGAGCAGAAATAGAATTAGTTAATTATATCTCTCGGGAAAACAAATTAAAACACGCAATTAAACCAATAAAGGATGATTATGATTATGTAATTATTGATTGCCCCCCTTCTCTGGGTCTTTTAACTCTAAACTCTCTTACTGCTGCCGATGCGGTTATTATTCCCATACAGTGTGAATATTATGCCCTAGAAGGTATTGGGCAATTACTAAATACTATAAATTTAGTCAGGGAAAACCTGAATTCATCTTTAGAAATCGAAGGTATTCTACTGACCATGTATGATAACCGCACAAATCTTTCCCGCGATGTTGTTAGGGAAGTTAAAAAATATTTTAAGGGAAAGATATTCAAAGCAGTTGTCCCACGAAATGTCAGAGTGAGCGAAGCCCCCAGCTACGGTAAACCGGTTGTGTTATATGATGCAAAATCCAAAGGGGCAATAGCCTATAAAAAATTAGCCCGAGAGGTGATATCAAATGATTAAAAGAGGATTGGGAAAAGGGTTAGAGGCTCTTATCCCCAAGGCTGAGCACAAGGAAAAAGGACTTGTTATTGAGATGGACGTAGAAAGCTTAATCTCTAACATTTTTCAGCCCCGTAAAAATTTTGATAAAGAAAAAATGGAAGAACTGAAAGGGTCAGTTAAGAAACACGGAATAATCCAACCGATCGTAGTAAGGAAAATAGCTAATGGATATGAGATGGTCGCCGGAGAGCGGAGGTTAAAGGCGGCCAAAGAGATCGGGCTAAGGAAGATACCGGCAATTATTAAAAACATTAACAATGAAAAAAGTTTAGAAATTGCTTTAGTAGAAAACATTCAAAGAGAAGATCTTAATCCTGTTGAGCAGGCAAATGCCTTCAAAAGATTGATAGATGAGTTTAAACTTACCCAACAAGAATTAGCAGAGGCAACCGGAAAGAGTAGGGCTTTGGTCACCAATACCATCAGGCTATTAAAACTGAATCCGGAGATACAAAAAAATATTTCTGAAGGGAAAATATCCTTTGGCCACGCTAAATTATTATTAAGCATAGAAGATGAAGAAGTTCAAAAAGCAGTGTGTGACAGAATAATAGCTAATGATTTATCAGTAAGAGACACCGAGCGCCTGATTAAAAACATTGAAAAGGTGCAAAAAAAGCAATTTAAAGTTAAGAATATTACCATTGAGCGCTTCCCCGAGGTAGAGGGAAAATTAAGAGATATTTTAGGGACTAAGATAAGTATATTATATGACGGCAAGAAAGGGAATATAAGTATAGAATTTTATGGCAAAGAAGATTTGCGAAGAATTGCTGGTCTGCTGTTAAAAGAAAAATAAAGACAGTTGTTAATTAATTAGTATATCGTATATCGGAAAGAAAAAAAGAAGCCAGGAACCAAATTCGTATCTCGTGTCTCGTGAACGGTATCGCGTAAAAAAAAGAAGCCAGAAGCCAGAATGAAATCGTATCGAGTATCGTGTTAAAAAAGTCAAAATCTAAGAGTGGAGACGCGATGAGATATATCTTGTCCAAAGCACAAACGGACGTTCACTGTTTTCACGAGGACAGGTCCACCTGTCTAGCTGTACGCCCCACGCTATATTTATTCACTAACGACTAATTTAACTAACTAACTAACGAATCAAGATACACAATTAGAGAACTTAAACCCTAATACTGTAGAGTTATAATAGGTAAGATAAAATAGAAAGGATGGTTTAAAATGAGCAAAGGGAGTTTTAATAATTTAATTTTTGTTCTGTTTTTAGTAGTTGTAATTTTTATCTCCGGGATTTTTTTGGCTCTTTCTTTAAGGTTATTTTCCTTGGAAAGTTTTTTCTCTAAAACAAACTATTTGATCTACTCCAATCTCTTCAACCAAATTATTTTGGGTTTAGCGGGGGCTTTATTAATTTTTTTGGCTATCTATTTAATCTGGCAAAAAACCCAAATTGATAAGGGAAATTTATCCGCAGTTCAAAAGACTTCATTTGGGGAAATTAAAATTTCTATCGGGTCTATAAAACATTTAATCTTAAAAGTGGTTAAAGGGATGGGAGAGATTACGGAAACGAGACCAGAAGTAAATATTTTAAAGCCCGGAGGAATAAATATAGATCTTCATCTTTCCGTAAAGCAGGATGTAAACATTCCGGAACTTTCAGAGAAAATTCAACGAAAATTAAAAGAATATTTCTTAGAAACAAGCGGGATAGAAACGAAAGAAATTAAAATACACATAGATAAAATATTTTACGAAAACAAAAAATAGTTTAATTAAATTTTTTAAAAAGTGTGGTGAATAAGAATGTCAGATAAACAGGTTGTTAAAGGCAATCCCCAAGAGCAAGAATTAGGGAATATAACGGTTTCTAAAGAGGTAGTAGCTGTAATTGCTGCTTTAGAAACTATAAAAATTAGAGGAGTAGTCGGTATCACCAGCGGGTATAAGGGTAAATCACCCAATATATTGTCCCGGAAGGACCTGGCTAAGGGCGTGGAAGTGTGGATGAAGTCGGGAGAAGCGGCAATTACGATTCCCATTATTACCGCTTACGAAGTAGGAATTTTTAATGTAGCTGAAGAGGTACAACGTGGAGTAAAAAACGCTATCTGTTCCATGACTGGCTTAAAAGTTCTTAAGGTTGATGTTAATGTAAAGGGGATTAAATTCAAAGAGGAAAAAAAGAAAATAAAGAAAGAAATAAAGAAAGAAGTAAAGAAAGAAACGCAGAAAAAAGCAAAAAAATAAATCACAGAAAGAATAAATTGGTGAAATTAAAGTGACAGAAATTATAAAATTATTAGTAGTAATCGCTGTAATTATTTTCTTAATAAGAAAGAAATGGAATTTGGGATATATTATACTTCTGTCCACCTTATTGTTAGGGTTATTGTTCGAATCGAACCCCAAAGAAATAGGAATTAATTTTGTACGGGCGATAATGGACCCAGTAACTATTAGATTAACCGGAATAATTGTACTGGTTTATATTCTAGGTGGAGTTTTAAGACGCGTAGGAAGTTTAAGAGACTTAGTTGATTCCCTTCGGGGACTGGTTAAAGATTATAGACTTATATTGGCTTTTATCCCGGCTTTATTAGGCTTGATTCCCATGCCCGCAGGAGCGATATTTTCTGCCCCCATGGTTAAAGAAGTAGGAGACCGGGTAGTACTCACCCCCGAAGAGGGTGCTTTTGCAAATTATTGGTTCCGTCACATTTGGGAGTTTGTCTGGCCTCTATTTCCGGGTATCATATTATTTGCCGGCATATTAAAAGTAGAAATTCAAGAAGTTATCTTGGTTCAATTTCCTCTAACTATTGCAACCGTGATAGTAGGCTTTATTTGGGAATATAAAAATTTAAGAAAAGATACCACACTTATTAACAAAAAAGATATTTTATTTAATTTAAAAAAATTATTTTTTGGGATCTGGCCTATTCTGCTTATTATAATTTTGGTGCTGGGGACAAAAACAGATCTATTGTTTTCCTTCGCAATAGTTATTCTGTCTTTAATTTTCTTAAATATAAATAAATTAAATCTAAACATGCTAAGGGAAATTATTAGAAATGATGTGGACTTAAATGTAGTGATTTTAATCATTAGTATAATGTTTTTTAAAAGAATGCTCCAGGTTTCGGGAGGGGTAGAGATAATTCCGGAGGCATTTGCCAAATTAGGAATCCACCCTTTTATTGTTTTATTTATTATTCCTTTTTTTATCGCTACAATGACTGGGCTAGGTACCGCAGCATTGGGGATAGGACTACCGGTTCTACTCCCGATAATTATTGTTCAAGGAGAAACAAATCTATATTATGCTATGTTAGCCTTTACCGGTAGTTTTTCGGGAGTAATGATTTCCCCCATGCATTTATGCTTAGTGGTTACCAAAAATTACTTTAAAGCAGATATGGTGAAAATATATAAAATGCTATTCCTGTCTTTAATAATTATTTCTTTGAGTGCTCTCGTTCTGGTAATAGTTAGAACATAGTTAAGAAATATTCAACAATGCATTAAAATTACAATAATTTAATTGTATTGTATAGGAATTCCCTTTATCCGTAAGCCCCAATTAGTAAATAATCGCTAGATTCAAATACAGTTTTCAGTTATCGATTATCATTTCACAGCGAAATGCTTAAAACGAAAAGCGAAAAATCATAATTCAAAATTCAAAAATTTTTCTCTCAATACTAAATTTTAAGTTTTAGTTTTTGTTTCTTTGTCTTTTCATTTTGCTATATAGTATAATATAGTATAAGAGATAAGAAAGATGAAATTCAACAGATAAAAAAATATATTTGAATTTTAAATTTTGAGCTATGGATTTACGTTTTGCGCTTTTCGTTTTTCGCTATATAATATACGCTCCACGCCAGGTTTATTCACTATCAGCTAATTTATCTGTGTAATCATATTATATATAAATAGGGGGATGAGAACATGAGAAAATCACCCAAAGAGATAGAGATAGAAAACGAAATATTGGCAATGTTGAGCGGGAAACCGGCTCTAGCTGCCTCTTTTGTATTTAATGATCAAGAAGCGCAAGCCTTACAAAATTATGCCAATGTAGTTTCCATAAAAAGGTTAGGCTACAATGATCACGGACCGGTACATATGAGAAAAACCGCCCAAAACGCTTTGATTATGTTTGATATTTTGAGTAAAGCAGGAATTAAATTTAGCATAGAAGAAGAAAAGATTGGCACTGCAGAAGATAGCAAAGTGGCGGTATTAATATCATCTTTGTTACACGATGTTGGTATGTCAATAGGTCGGGAAAATCACGAGCTGTTAGGAGTTGTTTTTGCTACGCCGATTATCGAGAGAACCCTAACCAGGATTTATGATAAAGATATTGAAAAGAAAACCATTGTTCATTCTCTAATTGTTGAAGGTATTGCAGGACATATGGCCACTCAGGATATTCATTCTCTGGAAGCCGGGCTGGTATCAATCGGGGATGGCTGTGATATGGAAAAGGGAAGGGCACGGATTATTTTCCTCTTATCCCGCACCCCTAAAGTGGGAGATATTCATAAATATTCTGCTAACTCTATTGAAAAAGTAGAGATTATCGAAGGAGAAGAGAAACCGATTAGAATAATCGTAGAGATGACTGAGTCGGTCGGTTTTTTCCAGATAGAAGAAGTTCTCTTTCCCAAGATTTTAGCTAATCCGGCAAAACCTTATATAGAGCTTTATGGCAAAGTAACAGGAGAGGACCTGCGACGCTATCTTTAGTATATAGTATGTAGTATATATTATATAGTGAGGAAGAAGAAGGAAACCAGGAGGCAGGGATAGAAGATTATTAGCTAGAGCATTTAGCGTATAGAAATACAGTGATAAGTAATTTGTAATGAGTTTCGGGTTACAGGTTGCGGGTTTCAAATAAAAATTCTACTTAGTTGATTAAATAATTAATATCGGGTAAGTATAGAGGCACGGTGCGTCGTGTCTTCCTATACTAACCAAATCCATCTTGCAACTAACAACTTGCGCCCGTATTTCTTACTAACAATTATTCACTAACGACTAATTTAATTGGTCAATTGGAGAATTGGTCAATTGGTAAATCGGCGAATTGACACTAATCAGTCAACTAATATTAGGAGAATATTATGCAAAAGAGTAATCTTTATTACCAAAGTACCCGGGGGGACAAGAAGAGAGTCTTGTCCGCAGAAGCAATTATTAAAGGCATTGCTGATGATGGTGGACTATTTACCCCCGAGACCATTCCTTGGGCAAATAAGGATTTATATAAATTAAAGAGTATTAATTATAAAGAATTAGCCTTTTTAATAATGAAGGAATTTTTTACTGATTACTGCCAGGATGAGCTAAAAGATTGTATAAACCGAGCCTATGATAATAAGTTTGATACCGGGATTATTGCTCCTCTCAGCAAAAAGATGGGAGTATATTTTTTAGAACTTTATCATGGTCCGACCCTGGCTTTTAAAGATATGGCCCTGTCTATACTCCCTCATCTTTTGAAAAAAGCCACCCAGAAATTAAATCTTAACCAGGAAATAGTTATTTTAACCGCCACTTCCGGTGATACCGGGAAAGCTGCCCTTCAAAGCTTTGCTAATGTAGAAGGGACCAAAATAATAGTATTTTTCCCTTATAAAGGGATCAGCAAGATACAAGAAAGACAAATGCTGACCCAAGAAGGGGAAAATACTTACGCGATAGGCCTAAAAGGAAATTTTGATGATGCCCAGAGAGGGGTAAAGGAGATATTCGAAGACCCGGCCTTTAACAAAAAGATAGAAGAAAAAAACTATATCTTTTCTTCCGCAAATTCTATAAACATAGGTCGCCTAATTCCCCAAATAGTATATTACTTTTATGCTTATCTAAATATATTAGGTGAGGGCGAAATTAAGAACGGTGAAAAGATAAATATAGTTGTTCCCACCGGCAACTTCGGAGATATTCTGGCAGCTTACTATGCAAAAGAGATGGGATTGCCGGTTAACAAATTAATCTGTGCTTCTAATGAAAATAAAGTACTGGCAGATTTTTTTAAGACCGGAGTCTACGATAAACGGAGAAAATTAGTAATGACCATTTCTCCTTCGATGGATATCCTGGTATCCAGTAATCTGGAAAGATTGCTATGGGCGATAGGCGAAAGGGAGGGCCAAGGGGTAAGGGAGTTAATGAATTCCTTAAAAGAGAAGGGTTGTTACCGGATAGATTCCGAAACGAAGAAGAGATTAAAAGATTTTTATGGCGGATTCGTCTCCCAGGAAGAATCCCGTCAATGCATAAAAGAGATATTCGAGAAGTCGAAATATTTGATCGATCCTCATACAGCAGTAGCTTATGCAGCGTATAAAAAATATATAAAAGAAACCGGGGATAAGACCAAGGTAATTATTGTGGCCACAGCCAGTCCTTTTAAATTTACTAAAAGTGTGATGGTATCAATAGATAGTCGGTACAAAAAATATGACGATTTTGAACTAATAGAAAAGATGTCCGATTTAGCTCAAGTTCCCATTCCGCCAGGGATAAGGGATATTGGGGAAAGGCCCATCCGACATAAAATGGTTTGTGAAAAAGAGGAAATGGGGGCAAAGATAGCCGAGATATTAACTTTTAGAGAGGAAAATTAAAATGAAAATATCTTTTTTAGGTGCTGCCAAAATGGTTACCGGGTCTAACTTTTTAATTGAAACCAAGAATACTAAATTTTTAATAGATTGCGGACTCTTTCAGGGAAGCAAATCAATCAACAGAATGAATTATGAACCTTTTAACCTTAATCCTAAAGAGATTGATTTTATGGTTCTATCCCATGCTCACATGGATCACAGCGGCAGAATACCTAAACTGACAAAGAAAGGTTTTAAAGGCAATATATATGCTACTAAAGCAACTACTGATCTATGTTCTATTATGCTTCCCGATAGTGGATACATTCAGGAGATGGAGAATAAATGGGACAATCGGAAGAGAAGAAGGTCTGGAGGAAAGTTAAGAGAGCCTCTTTATACCGTAAAAGAAGCAGAGGAGAGCTTAA
>DAOUTX010000023.1 GCA_030668465.1 Atribacterota bacterium
AGGATTACTTTATTGAATAAGCGTAACATAGTGTCTTTTTTAGAAAATTTCAAGATATAGGGAAAATGTTGAATTTTTAGAATTATTTTTATCATCTTATCTGGATATTTTATCGCCAGAAAAAATAAATAGAGAAAAAACAGAGAAATTAAGATAGCCCCGTTGATGAGGATTGTAGAAAGAATGGTGTAATTAGTAATTGTTCTTTTAAAGATAAAGAAGATTATAGGAGTAAAGATAGTAAAAACTAAGGTCTTAATTAAAGGCATAATGGTAGCAACCATAGTAGCTTTACCTAAAGTCATTTTATTTTTTATGTCTTTATTGAATAGATATATTTGTGTGGGTAGGGTACCGGAGAAGAAAGGAGTTATACTACCGGCGAAGTTACTAATATAGTACACTTTTAGGGCTTCGATAAAAGTAATGTTTTCATTAACTGCCTCTACGGTCATTTTTATTCTAAGGGCATTTATCACTGCAGCAAATACCATCAGAACAAAAGCTAAGAAGAGGTATTTTTTGTTAATATTAGATAGACTTATCCAGGTATTTTGGTTAGTGGTAATAAAAATAATAATTATGGTAGTTATGATTCCAATAATTATAGAAATTACTAATCCTTTAAGGAATCTTTTTCTATCTAAAATTAACTCGTTCAAACAATCTTCGCTCCTTTGAATTAGTCGTTAGTGAATAGTCGTTAGTTTTAAATACAAGTTTTCAGTTTTCGGTTTGCAGTTAATAGTTGCAAGATACAGGTTGATTAGTTGCTTAGTTATCCAGTTACCCGGTTTGCCAGTTAACCAGTTGGCCAGTAAATTGTGTAATATGTGATGTGTAATAAGTAATCTGTTTTTGTAAATTCAGAACTATAATCTTATTAGTAATTACATATTACTTGTTACTTGTTTACAGTATTTCTATCCGCTCCACACTATAAGGGCGTATGCAATACGCCCTTACTTGTCACACATTACTTGTTACTGTTACCCATCACTGTATTTCTATACGCTATCCGCTAAATGCTCTACGCTAGAATACAAGATACGATTCACCAGATACGAGATACGTTTTTATTCTAGCTAACCAGATAACTAGTTAACTAATTCCATACACCACTAGTCCTTTTTAAACCCGTAACTCATAACTCGCAACTTCAAACTTGTAACTCAAAGTATAACATATTATCTTTTTTATTTAAAATTACATGAAAAAATGTATTTTCTAAAAATATTACTAATTTTTAAATTTTAAGGTATAATGAATAAAACATAATTTTAATAAGAAATTCCCCGTTGCCAAGATAACACATAAAAATTACTAAAAATAAGTAAGAATATTAATTTATTCAAAAGGGAGAAATGCTTTTAATGAGAGGAACCATAGTAAATGTAATTGCTATTTTTTTAGGATGTTCAGTGGGATTTATTTTGAAGAGTAAAATTCCTGAAAAGATTGGGAAGATTATTATGCAAGCCTTGGGGTTAGCTTCCTTATTAATTGGTATACAAATGGCTCTTAAAACTGATAATATATTATTGGTGATATTCTCTCTGGTAATAGGTGGAGTGATCGGGGAGATGATAGGCATTGAAGAAGGCTTGGAAAGATTTGGAGAAAGAGTTAAGCTAAAATTTATAAACAATACTTCCTCGGAAAGATTTGTTGAAGGATTTGTAACTACCAGCTTGTTATATTGTGTGGGGTCTATGGCCATAATGGGTGCCCTTAAAGAGGGATTAAGCGGTAATCCGGATATACTTTATACTAAATCGTTATTAGATGGGCTCACCTCCATTGCCTTTACTGCGGCTATGGGGATAGGAGTATTATTTTCGGCTATTCCAGTCTTTTTATATCAAGGAGGAATTACTCTGCTGGCTCAACTGATTAAAGACTTCCTTTCACCTGAGATAATAAATGAAATGACTGCAGTGGGAGGAATTTTAATATTAGGAATAGGCTTTGGATTACTGGAGATAAAAAAAATTAAGATAGGAAATCTATTGCCTGCCATTTTAATTGCTGCTTTTTTAGTAGCAATCTTTTAACTAAAAAAACTTGACAAGGGACGGTTCTTTGGCAGGTTTTTTAATTAAATTTTATAAATTTCATTGATTAGTAAATCGCCTAGTTGTATAATTAATTAGATTTATTGTAGCAAATCGAATAAATATAGAATATAAACAGCTATATAGTAAATACAATATTGGAGGATGTACAGGATGAAAAAAAAGACTATTAAAGATTTTAATAAAAATCAATTAGAAGGCAAAAAAGTTTTAGTAAGAGTTGATTTTAATGTTCCCCTAAATGAAGAGTTAGAAATTACTGATGATATAAGAATAGAAGCAGCTCTTTCTACTATTAAATATTTAATTTCTAATCAAGCTAAAGTAATTTTGATGAGTCATTTAGGTCGTCCCAAAGGGGAGGTAATAGAAAAATTAAGATTAGACCCGGTAGCCAGGAGATTGAGCGAATTATTAGGGAAGAAAGTTAAAAAACTTAATAATTGTATCGGTGTAGAAGTAGAAAAAGTCGTTTTAAATATGCAAAGAGATGAAGTCATATTATTGGAAAATCTAAGATTTCATCCTGAAGAAGAAAAAAACAGCCCAGAATTTGCCAAAGTACTGGCTAATTTAGCTGATATTTTTGTGAATGACGCTTTTGGTACTGCTCATCGAGCTCATGCTTCTACTGTTGGTGTGGCCAGGATATTACCGTCATGTGCTGGATTTTTAATGGCCAGAGAGATAGAAATATTGAGCAATTTATTGGAGAATCCCGAAAGACCTTTTGTAGTAGTATTGGGGGGAGCAAAAATATCCGGGAAAATAGAAATTGTCCAGAATTTATTATCTATCGCGGATAGAATATTGATCGCCGGAGGGATGAGTTATACCTGTTTGGCCGCTTTGGGTTATGAGGTAGGCAATTCACTGTTAGAGGAGTATGATTTAAAAATAGTTAGAAAAATGTTAAAGAAGGCCGAAGAACACGGAAATAAAATACTTTTACCAGTTGATTTAATAATAACCGAAGAGATATCAGAAAAGATAGAAGGTAAACTGCTTGAAATAAATAATATTCCTAAAAATGGTATAGGAGTAGATTTAGGTGAAAGATCTTTAGTTAAATTTGAGAAGGAAATTAGAAAGGCGAAGACTGTATTCTGGAATGGACCAGTAGGAGTATTCGAGATAGAAAAATACGCTAAAGGAACTAACAAGATAGCAAATATATTGGCAGAAATGTATAGTAAGGCGGTAACTATAATTGGTGGTGGAGATTCTATTGCCGCAATCGATAAGGCAGGGTTAACAGAGAAGATGACCCATATCTCTACCGGTGGCGGAGCTTCTTTAGAATTTTTAGGCGGAAAAAAACTCCCTGGTATAGAGATTTTACCAGAAAAATAAAAATTTATTTTAATCAAAATCGGAGGGTAGTTTTTCATTCATTCTTTTGGAATCGCTCCCCTGATTCATTAAGGGACAGTTTTTGAATTTTTTGAGTCATTCTTTGCCAGTGAGTCCCCCTCCAGTAATATTTTTTACAAGAAGGGCAATAGACAAACTTATTTTGAGTTAAAAATACGTAAGGAGGTACATAATTTTTAATTTCTTTTTTATCAACCTCTTTAGTGAGGGTGTTACATAGGGAACAACGAGAAAATATTTTTGAATTAAGATCAATTTTCAATTTTAATCCCTTTATTATTCCTAATAACTGTTTTTCCCAGTGGTCGCTTTCTATAAATAAGAAATCACAGATATTCCGTCTTTTAATTAAATTAACGTCTCTGGTTAGTAATATTCTATTCTCTTGCCGAGCAATTAGGATGAGAGATAAATCATTATCGAAGGAGGGGTAAGCGGTATCGTAGCCTAAAATACGGAGCCATTTAACTAATTTACCCAACATTCTGTCAGCTATAAATTTTATTTCTTCATCTTTTATTTCTTCTACAATATTATTTTCACTCATTTTTCCATATCAAGCTTATTTTTAGAATATTTACGTTCTTTTTTTAATTAGGTTGCCATATAATTGTTAATTAAGCGAAAAATTATCTATAAATTATTATATCACGCTATTATTTGGTTAGCTAGTTAGTTGGTTAATTGGTTAAATAGGTTTCAAGTTACAAGTTACGAGTTACAAGTCAAACCAGTTGATTAAGCTAAAAAGTTAAAACTAAAAGCGAAAACCATAATTCAAAACTCAAAACTTTTAAAATCTTCCAGTCACTCAGTCTACCAGTCTTTTTTGGGAGTTAGTTATATATTAATATAGCCAATTAGTGTTATATTGATTTATTAACTAGCTAACCAATTAACCAATTATGTATGTAATATGATATACGAAATACGATATACGAATAAAATGCTTGACAATTCAGATATTTGGTTATATTATTAATATACCCCAGTAGGGTATAATATAAATATAGGATAAATTGTTACCATTATGAATGATTCATACTTTAATCAATTGCAAAAAATAAAAATATTAAGTCGATTAAAAAGGATAGAAGGTCAAATTAGGGGTATCCAGGGAATGATTATTGAAGAAAGACCTTGTTCAGATATTATGGTTCAAATGGCAGCAGCTAAATCAGCACTCAATCAAGTAAGTAAACTTATTTTAGAGAATCATGTTAATTCCTGGTTTGATTCATCTGTTTCTTCTGATGATATTTCTCAGGAGATGGTTACCGAGGTAGTGGACCTGATATTAAGGTTTGTAAAGTAAGAAGCAATTACTGAATTAGATAAATATGGTAAAATCAATATTTTAGAGGTTAGAAGTCAGGAACCAAAATAAAACAAATAAGGTTCAAAGGAGAGCCATTCTTAATTTTTGATTAATTATACAGATTAGTTTTAGTTAATTGACAATTATTTATATTATAAATTATAATTTAAACGGAATTTAAGTATATACAAAATAATAAGGAATATTGGAGGAAAACTGAATACAAATGTTATGTCAAATATGCAAGAAAAAAGAAGTTGCCATAACGCTCACTAAAATTGTGGAAGAGCAAAAAACAGAGATCCATCTATGTAAAGATTGCGCTGCTGCCTTTAGTGATAAATTTTCCATATTTCCTCTTCCCCAGTTTGATATTAACGATCTACTGGCTGACCTGTTAAACGCTATAGACCTTTATCACAAAGAGGAAGGGATTGTTTTAGATAAAGAGATAGAATGCAGCAATTGCCATTTAACCTATAATGATTTTAGAAAATCTGGAAAATTAGGCTGCAGTGTATGTTATCAGGATTTCAGAGACCAATTAACTCCTCTTCTAAGAAGATTGCATGGCAATAGTGAACATTTGGGGAAAATACCACAACAATCCAAAGGAAAATTTAATAAGATTAGGAAAATTAAACAACTCAAAAAGGAATTACAGGAACTGATATTAAAGGAAGAGTACGAGCAGGCAGCAAATACAAGAGATGAGATACTGAAGCTTGAAGGAGTATTAAAGAAAAAAAATGAAAAATAAAAGTATAATATTAAAAAATTTAAAAGAATCTTCTGCTGAGTGGACTAGCGGGCAAGGTCCTTTATCTGATATAGTAATAAGTTCGAGAATCAGATTAGCCCGAAATGTAGAAGGTATTCCTTTTTCACCACGAGCTGAGCAAGCCGAACTAAAGAATGTATTTGAGCTTAGCCGACAAATTGTGGAAGAAGATTCCCTTTTTAGGGATTCCAATTTACTTTTATTAGATGAGTTGTCTCCCTTGGAAAGTCAATTTTTAGTGGATAAACATTTAATTAGCATTTATCATGCTCGAGAGAAACATCCTTACAGAGGATGTGTTTTTAATCAAAGAGAGACATTGAGTATAATGGTTAATGAAGAAGACCATTTTCGAATTCAATATTTACTTCCCGGGTTGCAATTAAATAATATTTGGAAACTTATTAATAAGATTGACGATAAAATTGAAAAAAAGACAACTTATGCTTTTAGCGAAAAAGAAGGATATTTAACTTCCTGTCCCACTAATGTAGGAACCGGCATGAGGGCTTCCGTAATGTTACATTTACCGGCGTTAGCAATGATAAACGGTATAAACGATATATTAAAAGCCATATCTAAAATAGGCTATGTAGTGAGAGGATTTTATGGAGAGGGAACCGAAGTAATGGGAAACTTATTTCAGGTCTCTAACCAAATTACTTTAGGTCTTTCTGAAGAGGAAATTATTGATAACTTGGAAAAGGTTAATCAACAGATAATAAGCAAGGAACAGAAAGTAAGAAAAGATCTATTAGCTAATTCTAAAAGTCAGCTGGAAGATCAAGTTTGGAGAGCTTACGGTATCTTGAGTAGTGCGCGTATTATATCTTCGACGGAAGCAATGGAGCTTTTATCTAAATTAAAGTTTGGAGTAGAGTTAGAGATAATTACCTATCCTGATTTAGGGACTCTAAATAAATTGATGTTATTAATACAACCTGCCTATTTGCAAATGTTAGCAGGCAAAGATTTAGATCCTTTTAACCGGGACTTACAAAGAGCGGCATTGATTAGAAATAAAATTAGCGGATAGCGTTTAGCGTGGAGCGTATATAATTAGTTAGCTGGTTACCTGGTTAATTGGTTAGGAAAATAGAATAAAGATGCTTTTACAATAAACTGAGAACTGAAAACTTATATTTAAAACTAACAATTAATACATCTTATATCTGTATTTTTAACTAACTAATTAAAAAAATAAGATAAAAATAAAATTATCTACTAAAATGAAAGGATGTGCATTAAAAATGTTTAAAAGATATACCGAAAAAGCAAAGAGGGCTATAATGATAGCTCAAGAAGAAGCGGTAAACCTAAACCATGATTACATAGGAACTGAACATATTCTTATTGGTTTATTAAAAGAAGAAGAAGGAGTTGCCTCTCAGGTTTTAAAACAATTAGGGGTGAATATAGTTAAGGTAACAGAAGAGGTAGAACGATTGGTAGGGAAAGGCGAGTACCAACAAGTAGGTGAGGTAACTTTTACTCCTCGAGCGAAAAAAGTCTTAGAATTAGCCTCTCAAGAGGCAAGTCAATTAAAAAATAATTATATTGGCACTGAACATATATTATTAGGATTAATAAAAGAAGGAAGTGGAGTAGCGGTCAGAATTTTAACAGATTTAGGTATTAGTTTGGATAATGTCTATTCTGAGATTATGAAAGTTCTAATGGATAGCGGAGCACAAGATTTTCCATCTGCCTTAGGAAAAAGGACAACGAAGACTCCTGCTTTAGATGAATTTGGAAGAGATCTAATCAAATTAGCCCAAGAAGATAAATTAGATCCGGTTATTGGCAGGGGCATGGAAATTCAAAGAGTAATACAAATTTTAAGTAGAAGAAAGAAAAACAATCCCTGTATAATAGGAGAGGCCGGGGTAGGAAAGACGGCTATTGTAGAGGGTTTAGCTCAAAAGATAACTAATAATGATGTTCCTGAGACTTTAAAAGAAAAAAGAATTATCTGCCTTGATTTAGCTTTAATTGTTGCTGGCACTAAATATCGAGGTGAATTTGAAAAGAGATTAAAGAAAATTGTTAAAGAAGTTCAGGAATCAAATGATGTCATATTATTTATTGATGAAATTCATACCCTGGTAGGTGCAGGAGCCGCTGAGGGGGCAATAGACGCTTCTAATATATTAAAACCAGCCTTAGCAAGAGGAGAGCTTCAAGTTATTGGTGCAACTACTGCCGATGAATACCGTAAATATATTGAAAAAGATGCTGCTTTAGAGCGTAGGTTTCAACCTATTTATATTTCCGAACCTTCGATAGAAGAGACTGTTAAAATATTGAAAGGACTTAGAGACAAGTATGAAGCCCATCATAAGATAAAAATTACTGGCGAAGCCTTAGAAGCAGCAGCTCATTTATCAGCTCGTTACGTTTCGGGTAGATTTTTGCCAGATAAAGCCATTGATTTGGTAGATGAAGCTGCTTCTCGGATTAAATTACAAAACACTATTTCTCCACCCGATATGAAGGAAGTAGAAATTAAATTAAGCAAAATAAGGAAGGAAAAGGAATCAGCAGTAAAATTGCAGGAATTTGAAAAAGCAGCTCAATTAAGGGCTAAAGAAAAGAAGTTAGAAGCCGAACTCCAGAAGATGAAAGAAAAATGGGAGTCTGGAAGAAGAGTCAATAAAGTGGGAGTTACTAAAGAAGATATTGCAGAAATAGTTTCCAGCTGGACCGGGATTCCAATTTTTTCTCTTAAAGAGGAAGAGGCGAAGAAATTACTCCGCATGGAGGAGGAATTACATAAAAGGATAATTGGGCAAGATGAAGCTATAATATCTATTTCTAAAGCCATAAGAAGGGCTCGAGCTGGGATGAAAAGCCCCAAACGTCCCATCGGTTCTTTTATATTTTTGGGCCCTACCGGAGTAGGTAAAACAGAATTAGCCCGTACTTTAGCAGAATTTCTTTTTGGTGACGAAAATGCATTAATTAGTTTAGATATGTCAGAATATATGGAAAAATTTGCTGTTTCCCGATTAGTTGGCGCCCCTCCCGGTTATGTGGGATATGAAGAAGGAGGACAATTAACTGAAAAAGTCAGAAGGAAGCCTTACTCGGTAGTATTATTAGATGAAATAGAAAAAGCACACCCCGATGTCTTTAATATATTATTGCAAATCTTTGAAGATGGTAGATTGACTGATTCCCAGGGAAGAGTAGTAGATTTCAAAAATACAGTTATTATTATGACTTCCAATGTTGGGGCTACTCTGATTAAAAAAGGAACCACTTTAGGATTTCGGGGGACTAATGAACCTGAAGAAATTTCCTATAAAGACATAAAAAATAGTGTAATGGGAGAGTTAAATAAGACCTTCCGACCGGAATTTTTGAATCGGATTGATGAGGTAATAGTCTTTAAGTCCCTTACTAAGGAGGAAATTAAAAAAATTGCTACTCTAATATTAAATAATGAAGTAAAAACATTATTAGAAGAGCAAAATATTGACCTGGAAACGACAGAGGAAGCTAAAGAACTATTGGCCAAAAAGGGTTATGACCCTAATTTTGGAGCTCGCCCTTTAAGGCGAACCATTGAAAGGTTTATAGAAAATCCTATTTCTGAAAAGTTATTGGCTGGTGAGTTTAAAGAAGGGGATTGTGTACAGATTAAAACAAATGACGGGAAAATAACATTTTCTAAAAAGAAAAAATAATAAGATTAAGATAGAGGAGTTAAAATGGGTAAAGAAGGAAAGGCTATTTTTCGGTGCCAGCAATGCGGTTATGAATCCTCACGGTGGTTAGGGCGTTGTCCTGATTGTGGAGGATGGAATACTTTAATTGAAGAAGTATTTAAAGAAGAGAAAAAATATTCTCTTCATCCCGAAGGGCATTCTATGCCTTTACCCATTAGCAAAATTGAAATAGAGGAAAGTAAGTCGAGATATAAAACAGAAATTTCGGAATTTGATAGAGTATTAGGTGGGGGAATTGTTCCTGGTTCCCTAATTTTGGTTGGGGGAGAACCGGGCATTGGAAAATCTACCCTTCTTTTGCAAATAGCCAATTCTTTAAGCAGCAACTATGGAGTGATATTATATATTTCTGCAGAAGAATCGCTTTATCAGATTAAATTAAGAGCCAGCCGATTAGGTGTTCTTGCGGAAAAGCTTTTTTTAGTTTCTGAAACCGATATAGAAGTTATAAAAAAACATATCAGTGAAATTAAACCAAAAGTGGTTATTGTAGATTCCGTTCAAACTATTAATGATTACGAGATTAGTTCCTCGCCGGGAAGTATTAGTCAGGTAAGGGAATGTACTGCTCAATTAATGCGCTTAGCTAAAAGCAAAGAAATTTCTGTTTTTATTATCGGACACGTAACCAAAGGAGGGATATTAGCTGGACCTAAAGTTCTTGAACATATTGTAGACACTGTTCTCTATCTGGAGGGTGAACAATACAATATTTACCGGATACTTCGTTCTACAAAAAATAGATTTGGTTCTACCAATGAATTGGGAATATTTAAAATGGGAGAAAAAGGCTTAGTGGAGGTATTAAACCCTTCTGAATTACTTCTTTCGGAGAAACCTTCTCATGTTTCTGGTTCAGTGGTGGCAGCTACTTTTGAAGGCAGTAGGCCATTATTAGTGGAAATGCAAGCTTTGGTAAGTTATAGCAACCTGGGTATACCTCGAAGAATGACTACTGGTGTTGATTATAATCGAGTTTTACTTATCTTGGCGGTTCTCGAAAAAAGAGTGGGATATTCCTTACACTCTCAAGATATTCATGTAAATATTGCTGGTGGGATAAAGGTATTAGAACCTGCCTTAGATTTAGCTATTATTATGGCTATAGCTTCAAGCTTTAAGGATGCGCCGATTGATTCTGCTACAGTTATATTTGGAGAAGTAGGGCTGGCTGGAGAAGTTAGGATGGTAAATCAAGTAGAAAAACGGATACAGGAAGTACTTAAAATGGGCTTTAAAAGATGTATTATTCCAAAAAGCAATTTAAAGAATTTAAAAAATATTTCATTAAAAAAAGATTTGGAAATTATCGGAGTGAAAACAGTTCAGGAAGCTATAAATCTTGCCCTTAATTAATCGTTAGTGAATAGTGAATAGTCGTTAGTAAGATAGCGTATAGCGTATACATTTAGTTACCTGGTTACCTGGTTAAAAAAATAGAATAAAGAAGTCAGAAGATAAGGTAGTATTGAGTATTGAGTATATAGTATATAGTGAAGAAGGGAAAAAATAA
>DAOUTX010000059.1 GCA_030668465.1 Atribacterota bacterium
CGCTTTCTTCGCCTTTTTCAACTTCTCTTAAGTACTGCCAGATTTCCACTGCGGTAAAACTTAGTACCGGTGCAATCAGTTTAACCAAATCATTTATTATCTGATACAATACTGTTTGAGCTGCCCGACGTTCTTCGGAATCGGCGAATGCGGTATATAGCCTATCCTTAATTATATCCAGATAAAACGAGCTCAAATCGATAGCACAGAAGTTATGAATTTCATGATAAAGGGAATGAAATTCAAATTTATCATAGCTTTCATTTACTCTTTTCACCAAACTTTGAAAATTGTTCAAGACTACTCTGTCTAATTCGTTAAGTTTATCATAAGAAACTACATCTGTATCAGGATTGAAATCCGATAAATTTCCCAGGATAAACCGGGTGGTATTTCTAACCCTTCGATATATTTCCACTAACTGATCTAATATCTTAGAAGAGATCCTGATATCTGTCCGGTAATCAGAAGAGGCCACCCATAATCTCAATATATCTGCTCCATATTTTTCAATAATCTCCTGAGGGGCAATGACATTACCTATGGATTTGGACATTTTCCTGCCTTCTGCATCAACAATAAAGCCATGAGTCAGAACAGTTTTATATGGTGCTTTTTCAAAAGCAGCCACCGAAGTCAGTAGTGAGGTTTGGAACCAACCCCTATGCTGGTCTGTTCCTTCTAAATACATTTCTGCCGGCCAGTGGAGTTCCTCTCTCGTCTTAAGTACTGCCGCATGACTGCATCCGGAGTCAAACCATACATCCATTATATCTTTCTCTTTCTCAAAATCTTTACCCTGGCAGTGGGGACACTGATAATCTTTGGGTAAAATTTCTTGGGCGGACAGGGCAAACCAGGAATCTGATCCTTTTTCCAGAAACAATTTTTTAACCGAATTTATGGTTTCTTCATTTACTATAATTTCTCCGCAGCCTTTACAGTAGAAAACCGGGAGGGGGACTCCCCATACCCTTTGACGGGAAATACACCAGTCGGTTCTGTTCTCCACCATACCGTATATTTTTTCCTTACCCCAGGCAGGAACAAATTGAACCTTTTCTATTTCTTTTAGGGCTAAATCACGAAAGGCTTCGAGGTTAACAAACCATTGCTCGGTCGCCCGAAATACTACCGGTTTTTTACAACGCCAGCAGTGGGGATAAGAATGCATTATCTTACCAACCTTCAATAAAGCTCCATTCTTGCTTAATTCTTCTATTACCGCAATATTCCCTTCTTTATAATTTAATCCTTTAAACTTTCCGCCTTCCTGGTTAAATTTTCCCTGGCTATCAAGGGTAGTAAATATAGGTATTTTATATTTTACTCCTATCTCATAATCCTCCTGTCCGTGTCCCGGTGCAGTGTGTACACAACCGGTCCCTTCATCTAATAAAACATGGCCTCCCAATACAATTATTGAGTCTCTATCAAAAATAGGATGTTTACACTTTAAACCTTCAAATAATTTGCCTTTTGCTTTACCAATAATCTTATAATCAGCAATTTCAATTTCTTTCATTACTTTTTCTACTAAAGCGGAAGCTAACAAGAGATTCCCTTTTTCTGTGTTAACTAAACTGTATTCAATATCCGGATTAAGAGCAACGGCCATGTTACCGGGAATAGTCCAGGGGGTAGTAGTCCAAATAAGTACATAGTTTTTTTCTTCTTTACTCTCCGGGAATACTTTTTTCAAACTATCTTTCACCAAGAATTTAACGTATATGGAGGAAGATTCTTTGTCGTGGTATTCTATCTCTGCTGCTGCCAGAGCAGTTTCACAATGAGCACACCAATATACCGGTTTTAATCCTTTGTAGATATACCCTCTGGAAAACATCTTTTTAAATATTTCTATCTGTTCTGCCTCATAAGCAGGGTTAAGGGTTAGATAAGGGTTTTCCCATTCTCCCATTACCCCTAACCGCTTAAACTCTTCTCTTTGCACGTTAATATAATGTTTGGCATACTCTGTACACTTCTTCCTTAGTTCAACCGGGTCTATCTCGCTTAACCCTACTTTCATATCTTTGGTAACCTGAAACTCTATAGGTAAGCCATGAGTATCCCACCCCGGGACATAGTGAGCGTTATACCCTTTCATCGATTTATACTTGGGGATTATATCTTTTAATATCTTATTATAAGCGGTCCCGATATGTATATTGCCATTAGCATAGGGAGGTCCATCGTGCAATATGTATTTTTTCAGGTTTTTCTTTTTATCCAATACTTTCCTATATGTTTCCTGTTCTTCCCAAAATCCTAATAATTTGGGTTCTTCCTGGGCCAAGTTTGCTTTCATTTTAAATTTTGTTTTCGGTAAATTTAAGGAATCTTTGTATTCCATTTGAATCTCCCCTCATGCTTTATAATTTATACAGTAATATAATATAACAAAAACCCCTTGCCGCGTAAAAGGACAAGAGGTTAGAAGTTCTTGTGGTACCACCTAATTTTTATCATTACCTCACGGATAATGAACTTATAGAGTAAATATATTTAAATAGATAAATAAATATACTCCGGTTTTTAACGATGTTCACCGCTCTAATCTACTTTTAAACCAATTTCAATTAGAAATATTGAGAAGATTTTGGATAGAAATAATTTACAGGCTTCCACTGTCCCTGCTCGCTGTTAAATTGTATCTACCTACTCTTCCTCAAATCAGATAAATGACTATTCTATTTTTAATTTACGTAATAATAGCATATTAAATCGGTTTGTGTCAATCTTTTAGATAGCGTAGAGCGCGTAGCGTAGAGCGTATAGTTGCGGGCAGCAAGTGAAAGCGAGATAACAAATAAGTATCGAGTAAAATACAGTAATAAGTGATGAGTAATAAGATTAAATTTCTAAAATTATAAAACAGGTGCTTATTACAGGTTACATATTACTTCACTTGCTGATTAGCTGGTTGAGAAGAGAAAAAAAATCGTAGGACAGGAGTCTCGCCTGTCTAAGTAGGGGTATGATGCATTATGCCCACAATAATCAAAAAACAATATAGTAAAGAAAAAAGAAATCAGGAGATGTAGGGGCACGATGTATCGTGCCCTAAGATGTCAGAATGTAAAATAAGAAGGGCACAATTCATTGAGCCCCTACACTGAATTCTGAATTCTCAACTAATCTTGTCTATTTTATTTAAAAATTCTTTTTGGCTGATATCGTAAATCTTAATAAGTTTATTTTTGCTGGTTTGCCCCGAAATTATTTCGATTTTTGATTTCGCTACATCAAAATATTTAGCCAGATAGGCAATACATTTTTTATTGGCTTTACCTTCGACCGGCGGGGCTGTTATGGTAATTTTTAAGGAGTCATCATAAACTCCGATAATTTTATTTTTTGACGAACCGGGAACAATTTTAACCTTAACTATAATGTCATTACCCGTAATTTTAAAATAATCATTGATATCGTTGCTCATCTTCTGTTTCTTTGATTTTGAAATTTTCTTCTATGCCTAAACCTTCTAATTTATCCGCTTTCTCTCCGGAAATTCTTTTTTCTGTTTTCTCTTTAGAAACTTCTTCTTCAATCTTGTAATTTCCTTTTCCCTCAAAATCCTCAGTTTCAATCATTTTTAGGTATAAATTCAACATCGATTTAAACTTTTCTTTAAAATTATATTTATATCTCCGCAGATTATCAATTTCATTTTTCATTATGTCTTCTTTTTGAAAGACCTGTTGTTTTAACGACTTAGCTTCCAGCTCTGCTTTTTCTATGATTATTTTTGCTTCACTTTCTACCCTGCCCTTCATTTCTTCTGCAGATTTTTGGGCATTTAGTAAAGCACTCCTCAAACTTTCCTCAATCTCGCCAAACTCTTTTAATTTTTCTTGCATCCTTTCTATTTCTTCATTAAGTCTTACATTTTCATTTATCAATTCTTCGTAGTCTTTTACTATCTTGTCTAAGAAATCATCCACTTCTTCTTCGTTGTAACCCCTGAATGACTTGGAAAATTCTTGTTGTTCGATATCCATTGGTGTAATTCTCATTCAATTATCCTCCCTCATTTGATATTTCATCAATTAAATTTATTTTATATATGCTTTAAAGAGCTATACTAACAAGTATATTAATTAGTGCTCTTTGAAGTAAATTTAGTAAAAAAAAGACAATTATCGGAGAAAGATCTAACCCCATACCCCCTAAAGGCAATATAATCCTAAAGGGTGCTAAAAGCGGTTCGGTAACTCTATAGATAAACTGCACTACAGGGTTGTAACGATCTATGGGTATCCAGGCTAAAAATATCCTCGCTAAAATTAAATAACTGTAAAGCCTGAAAACTGTGTTGATTATTTGAATCAGTAAAAACATGTATAATATTTTCCTTCCGGTTTTATCAATTTATTTTGGTAATTTAAATTAGTCGTTAGTGAAATCCGAATATTCCCCTGCCGATTCTAACCATATTCGCGCCTTCTTCAATGGCTACCTCAAAATCTTCAGTCATCCCCATGGAAAGATAATCCATTCTAATATTCTTCTTATTTTCAATCTTTATTTTCTCGAATAATTTCCTGAGTTTCCTAAAAAATGGCCGAACTTCTTCTTTGTCTTCCGCTATTGGCGCAATAGTCATTAAACCTCTGACCTTTATTCTGGAAAATTCAGATATCTCTTCTAAAAAAGGCTCTACTTCTTCCGGTTTAATTCCATATTTTGTTTCTTCCCCGGAAACATTCACCTCAACTAAAACATTAGTTATCATCCCGAATTGCAGGGAACGTTTATCTATCTCTTTAGCTAATTTTATACTATCTACAGAGTGAATAAGATCAAATATTTCTATAGCGTATTTTACCTTATTAGTCTGCAGATGTCCAACTAAATGCCACTCTATATCGGTACTCAAAATTTGATATTTTTCTTTGGCTTCCTGAACTTTATTTTCGCCAATTATTTTTACTCCAACTCTTATAGCTTCTTTTATTTGCTCTATAGTAGCGGTTTTAGTTACAGCTACTAATTTTATTTCATCAGGATTTCTATTCGTCTTTAAGGCTGCTTTTTTTACTTTTTCGTTTATTATTTCCAAATTATTTTTGATTATTTCCACAAACTATAACCTTTTTTTATTTATTTTTTGCTTTTTGATTGGTCAAAGAAAAAATATAAACATTCATTCAATTAATCTTAAAGTTTCATGTTCTATGTTTTTTTATCGCTTTTGGAATAATTTTTCATTCTTTCTCCGTTAATGATATATACTACCCTCTCTGCTAAATTTGTTGCATGGTCGGCAATCCGTTCAATATTATTAGAAACAAAAATCAAATGAATCGCCCTGCTAATAGTGTGAGGATCTTCCATCATGAAAGTTAAGAGTTCACGAAATATCTGTTTATCCAAATCGTCAACCGTCCTATCTCTTGCCCACACTTCCTTGGCTAACTCTACATCTCCGTTAAAATAAGCATTTAAGCCATCTTTCAACATATTTTGAGCAATTTCAGCCATGCGAGGAATGTCTATTAGGGGTTTTACCATGGATTTGGTAGATAGATATCGGCTGGCTTTAGCTATACTCACAGCATGATCGGCTACTCTTTCTAAATCAGATACGGTCTTATAACCACAGCCGATTATCCTCAAATTTTTGGCAATGGGATGGCGTAGGGCAATCATCTGCAAACACTGTTCTTCGATATCTAATTCCATTTTATCAATTATATCATCATTTTCAATTACCTTTGTAGCTAAATCTAAATCCTGTTCAACTAAAGACTTTATAGACATATCAATTGCTTCTTCGACCAAATTTGCCATCTTTGTCAGACTTTCTTTTAAACCGGTAAGTTCGTTATTAAAATATAACTTTTTCTCTTTTTTAATCATAATTTATTTGTCCTCTATATTATATTCGTATCGCGTTAAAGAGACCAGGATTCAAGTGTAGGGGTACAATGAATTGTGCCCTTCTTTTGTAATTCACAGACAGGTAGGCTTGTTCTCTGTTTTTACAGGGAAAGGCTCTGAGAAAACAGGGAACGCCTGTCCTACAGTTTTATATTAATCATTGAGGGCGTATACAATACGCCCCTCTTTTTATCAAACTTGAAACTTGCAACTCGAAACTTATTACTTATCACGCATTACTCATTTTACTCATTACATATTACTCATTACTGTATTTTATACTATATACTATATACTAAATACTACATACTATATACTATTTTATGCTTAATATATCAAAAATAGCAACATTTTTCAATAATTTTATATTCGTTTCGTTTATTGCATGGAGAAATAGAAAACCGGAGATAGAAAAAAATTTGCCATTAGAGAAAAGATTATTAGTAAATAGTTAAGGGACGTATTGCTATACGCCCCTCCACATTAACGAACTATTTTATAGACAAAACGTCTATTCCACCAAAAACTGATAATCGAAAATCTATTTCATACTTATGAATATTTTCCTATACATTATTTGCTAAACGCTCCACGCTATACGCTAACCATATACTAACGAATAAGGTCGGGGTCAGGGGGTCAGGTCTCAACATTTGACATAACTCGCCACTATAA
>DAOUTX010000207.1 GCA_030668465.1 Atribacterota bacterium
CCCTCTTCATCCCACATTTTCTCGATTTTCTGGGTGAAAAAATCATCATCCGGACCAAATATTTCAATCTCATCTCCTACAAATATCCTGTTTTTCTGTTCTATGGTGGCTATCTGATTATCTGCGTCATACTCAAGTATCAATCCGGCAAAATCATAAGTCTTGATATAAGCACTGCTATCATACCTTTGTTCCTCGCCGCTTGGTTTAGCAAAATAAAATCCGGTAGTAAAATATCTATGACTTACTTTTTTTATCTCATCTAACCATTTTTCATTACAAAAATATTCCTTCGGTTTTGAAAAATAACTATCAATAAGATGCCGATAAGCCTTAACCACGGTAGCAACATAATACGAGCTCTTCATTCTCCCTTCAATCTTAAAAGCAGAGATTCCTGCTTCTATCAATGAAGGAAGGTGTTCTATCATACATAAGTCTTTGGAATTAAAAATATAGGTTCCTTTTTTATCCTCATATACCGGGAAATATTCCCCCGGTCTTGTCTCTTCCATAAGATAATATCTCCATCTGCAGGAATGGGCACAATCCCCCCTGTTGGCATCCCGACTTATCATATAATTACTTAACAGGCATCTTCCCGAATAGGAGATACACATAGCTCCATGCACAAATGTTTCAATTTTCATATAGGGAGGAGATTTTTTTATTATTTCTTTTATCTCCTCCAGGGATAATTCTCGAGCTAAAATTATTCTTCTAATCCCCTGTTCATACCAGAAATTTACCGCTGCATAATTAGTAGTACTTGCCTGGGTACTTAAATGAACCTCCATCTCCGGGATAATATTCTTAACTATCTTAAATACCCCCGGATCTGAAATTATTAAAGCATCTAAGTCCAGTTCCTTTAATTTAACTACATATTCGGGTAATCCTACCAGGTCTTCATTGTGAGGTATTATATTAAGGGTCAGATAAATTCTTTTCTCTCTATCATGTGCAAATTTTATCCCTTCTGCTAATTGCCTTAGAGTAAAGTTTTTTGCTCCTGCTCTTAATCCAAAATTCTCGCCGCCTAAATATACTGCATCAGCCCCGTAAATAACCGCCATCTTTAATTTTTCTAAATTACCAGCCGGGGCCAATAACTCCGGCCTTTTCATCTTTCGTCTCCTCTTAATTGAATTAATTTCCTTATTTTTTATTATTTTATTTTTAAATTTTAAAAAATATACTATAATAATAACACAATTTTAATAAATTAACCTAATAGGCCGGGGAGGGCGGAAAAATGAAGGTAAAAAATCTTTTAAATAATTTAGATAAAATTGCCCCTTTTTTCTTACAGGAAAGCTTTGATAATAGTGGTATTCAATTTGCTGACCTTGATACCCCTGTAACAAAAATATTACTATCTTTAGATGTAACTCAAGGCATCTTGGATGAGGCTATAGAAAATAAGGCAAATTTAATAATTGCCCATCATCCCCTTTTGTTTTCTCCTTTAAAGCAAATTACCAAGCAAAAAAATCCCTTGCTCTATCAGATCATCACCGGTCAAATCAATCTTATGGCAATGCATACTAACTACGACCTTGCCGAAGGCGGATTAAATGACTATGTAGCTAATTTATTAGGGATAAAGAAAATTACTCCTCTGCAGGGTAGTTCAGAAAAGGTTTTTAAATTTGCAGTATACGTCCCCATTCAACATGCTGATAGAGTAAGCCAGGCAATCTTCAAGGGAGGAGCAGGGAAAATTGGCAAATACACTGAAACATCTTTTAACATTAGCGGAAAAGGAGCTTTTAAACCCATGGAAGGAACTAACCCTTTCATCGGAAAAATAGGAAAAAGAGAAGAAGTTCAGGAGATAAAAATTGAAACTGTGGTAGCAGAAAGAGATTTAGAATCAGTTGTACAGGCGATGAAAGATAATCATCCTTATGAAGAACCGGCTTATGATATATATAAACTTAAAGCAAAACCATCGTATGGGATAGGTATATTCGGAGAAATAGATAAGGAAGTAGAAATTTCTAAATTCTCCCTGGAGGCAAAAAATAAATTCCAAGCCCGTTATATAAGGCTTATTAAATCTAATAACCGTAAAATAAAAAGGGTAGCTCTTTGTACAGGAGCAGGAGGCTCTCTCTTAGAACAAGTTAGCCGCAAGGATGCTGACTTATACATAACCGGAGACATTACCTATCATGCTGCACTTCGGGCTAAAGAATTGGGACTTAATGTCTTGGATGTTGAACATTTTGATACCGAAAAATTTTTTGTTGAGGCCCTTTATGAGCAATTGATAAAATTTGGAATTCCTAAAGATATTTTAATTAAAAGTAAAAAAATGGAATCTCCTTATCAAATGCTGTAACGAGTGATGAGTAACAAGTAATGTGTAATATGTGATAAGTAATAAGTGAAGAAGTTTCAAGTTACGGGTTGCAAGTTTATTAATGAATAATACTGACTGAC
>DAOUTX010000148.1 GCA_030668465.1 Atribacterota bacterium
ATTAAAGGTGAAAGGATATTTTCGTTCTTTCATCCAATTAATCATTGCAGGAAGTACTTTATTTTTTAATTCTTTCTTATTTCCAATAAAATTATCGTCAACAATGAATACCCCACCTCTCCATCCTTGTGAATAAAGACTATCTAATTCTGCTAATATCTGGTCTTTAGTTTTTATTCTCATCTTATGTCCGAAGAGGAAGGTAACATCACAAAAATCACAATTAAAGGGACACCCTCGAGAATATTGGATACACATAGTGGCATATTTATTTATATCAGCTAATTCCCAAAGCGGAATGGGAGTCTTTTTTATATCTACCCACTGATCTGAGGTGTAGATATGTTTAAGGCGTCCTCCTTTTAAATCTTCTAAAAATAGAGGTAGGGTGATTTCAGCCTCATTAAGTATAAAATAATCTACATCATCCTCAAAGTCTTCATATCCGGATGTAAAGAGAGGACCTCCGGCAACGATCTTAGCTCCCAGCCTCTTGCATTGAGCAATTATCTTCTTCGCCGACTCCTTTTGAATAGACATAGCGCTAATAAATACATAATCAGCCCATTTGATATCTCTATCAATTAATGCTGTTACCGTCATATCTACAAGTTTTTTCTCCCACTCTTTAGGAAGAAGGGCAGCTACAGTCAACAGTCCCAAAGGAGGGAGACTCGCCTTTTTAGAAATAAATTTTAAAGCATATTTAAAACTCCAGAAGGTCTCTGGATATTCAGGGTAAACAAGAAGTATTTTCATGTTAATCTTCCCCTTAATTTTATATTTTCTTGCAGATGAAGAATAAAATTTCGCCTGACAAAATAATTTTTATTGTTGACTTATATTACCCCTTGGTGCTTCCTGCTGTCAAACCCTTAAATGAATGACCTTGCGACAAGCTGCAGAATCATTCATTTATGATAATTCAACATCTACCGCAAAATATCCTCCTCTTTAAAATAAATTAACTTTTTTATTCTAAATTTCCATTTTCATCAAGTTTAACCACCCACGCATCATATCTTCCTGCCCCTTTTGATTCAGTATATCCAGCAAGAACATAGCCTCCATCTTCTGCCTGAATTATACATCTTGCTACATCCTCATCACTTCCGCCAAAGGTCTTATCCCAGACCATCTCTCCATTTTCATCAAGTTTAATCACCCAGGCATCTTCTCTTCCTGCTCCTTCTGACCAGGTATATCCAGCAAGAACATAGCCTCCATCTTCTGCCTGAATAATAGAGTTTGCTACCTCGGCTTCAATCCCGCCAAAAGCCTTATCCCAGACTATCTCTCCATTTTCATCAAGTTTTGCTATCCAGGCATCATATCCTCCTGCACCTTTTGATTCAGTATATCCGCAAACCGCATAACCCCCATCTGCTGTCTTAATGCCAGAAAACACTTCATCATTTTGACTTCCGCCAAAGGTCTTATCCCAGACTATCTCTCCATTTTCATCAAGTTTTGCTATCCAGGCATCTTCTCTTCCTTTATTCTTAGACTGGACAAATCCAAAGACCACATAGCCTCCATCTTCCGTCTGAAGGATAGAATTTGTTTCATCCCAACCAATTCCACCAAATATCTTATCCCACACTATATTTACGGTTTCATCGAGTTTTATCACCCAGCAATCCACTTCTCCCCAGTCTTTTGCCCCGGTATATCCACAAACGGCATAACCCCCATCTGCTGTTTGGACAATAGAAAATATTTCGTCATCTGTTCTTTTGGCAAAAGTATTATCCCATACCTTATTTCCTCTCCTATTCAGTTTTATAACCCAGGCTTTTTCTCCGGAAGCGATTGATTTGGTCTTCCCAGCAACAGCATAGCCTTCATCCTTAGTCTGTATGATAGAATATATTACATCAGCTTCACTTCCACCGAAGGTCCTATCCCATTCTTTACTTCCATCTTCATAAAGTTTTATTACCCAAAAATCCTGTCGTCCTGCACCTTTTGACCAGGTAAATCCAGCAACGACATATCCACCATCTTCAGTTTGGATAATAGAATTAGCCATATCAGCTTCAATTCCACCAAAAGTCTTATCCCAGGTGAGGATCTCCTCTGCTGCATAACCTATACAGCAAAAAGAAATTAATGCCAAAAACATAAAGATAATTACTAATTGGAAATTTATAATTTTTCTCACAATATATACCTCCTCTTTAAAATAATATTATTTTTTTACTTTACAAGCTAAATCTTTATATATCTATATATCCACATCCACTGTAAAGGCATTTCAACCGAATAAACGTCACCTCCCTTGCAATTCTGGTAATTTTTCAATATCTTAGGTTTCGTTATAGTGCAATATGAGGTCGAATTTAATTTTGTAGAATTAATACATAACTTGAGATATGGCAACTTTTCAAGAAAAAGAAGTTTTTACAATTTTAAGTCTAAAGATTTTTTCTGATTTCTGAAAGAGTAGTTTTGGTCTCAGGAGCCATATCAAAAAATTTGGTTAGTTTTTCACAAGCATAATCATCACAGTAAGCGCAATTTTTAACTCTTTTATCCTGCCCACACTTTCTTATTTCACAGACTTTGCAATGACTAAAAAGTCGGTCAGACTCTACTAAACACCCATCACAATTAATGTCTTCTGGTTTTATTTCAGACTTGTATTCTTTAGACCAAGTTTTTGCCACTTTTTTTCTTTCCTCATCATTATCTTTCCGAGTAGCTATAAAAGCTAAGCATTCAGTACAAGTCAATCCGCAAAAGGCAATCATCTTATCCATAATTTTCACCTCTTTTTTTTATTTTATACTATCTTAGCAATTTATTCAAAAAAAGCTAAAGTTATTTAAATTTCTCCAAAACGATTTCTTATTTTCTTCATTCAACCTTATCAAAGGACTGTTCCCTAATAAATTATCCCCCATACAATATGCCATATTATGTCAGTCCAGAAGTGGATTCCCACTGCCGCCAAAAAGCCATATTTTCTAAAATAATACGCAGTAAAAATTGAAATTACTCCGTTAAGAAGGATTATCTCACTGATAAGAGTAAATGGAATCTCTTGAATAGTATTAAGATCAAAAAGAATCATTACCGAAGGGAAATGTCCTAATGCAAAGGCAAGTGCTGAAAAGAAAGTAACTACCCAAAAAACTTTATTTTGCCATCTTTTTTTGAGGATTACAAAAGAAATAAGCCATACCCAAAAAGAAATAAAAAAGAGTCGAAATATTACCTCTTCGCCGATACCGGCAGTAACTGAAGCAACCAGGGAGGTAGGAAATGGAGGATGTGGAATCGGACCTAAGGTATGAAATTTACTAAAAATTACATCTGCCAAAATAAAAAATATTCCTATACCGCCTCCCACAAGGACGGGAATTAAAAATCTTTGTTTATTGGAAACTTTTAAATCCCAAATATCAATAAAGCCGAGTTTTGAGGAAAGTTTCAACCCAATAAAACCCAAACCCCCATAGAGAATTAGCATAATTGCTGCATTCACCAGGGCAAGAACTGGCTTTGAAGCAGGAAGTGTTTGACTTGGTAAGAAAGCACCTTGTGGTAAAAAAAC
>DAOUTX010000179.1 GCA_030668465.1 Atribacterota bacterium
CCTTTAACCAGTATTATTCCTAATAATTCCGCATCTGTCAAGAAATTTACACCATGTTTAACCAACCTCTCTCTCGGTCTTTCCTCGTCCGGCCAATCCTTTACTGTATAACTTTTCTTCTCCATCTCTTACTCCTTTTATGACAACTTTTGTGGCAGAGCCTGGTATTTTTTTCATTTTTTGAAAATTTTGTACCAGGCACTTTTTTTCCATTTTCTATTTTTCTTTTCTTTTAATTCTATCTAAACGATATTGTAATTTTTCTCTCAAAAAAATATTTTCTTCAATGTTTAGGGCTTCTTCTACTACTGTCTTTACTTTTTGATAATCCTTCAAATAATGTTCGTAATATTTGGCTAATTCTTCATAAGGATAATAGATATACTCTCGACTTCTTTCTATTATCTCTTTCCATATTTCCTCTGCCTCTTCCCATTTTCCCTGTCTCTTATAAGCAAAAGAACTCAATCTTAATATCTCTAAGGCTTCTTCCTCTGCTAAATTGTGTTTTAAGGCTTCAGTATAATAGTGGGTGCTCTGCTCGTATCTCTTCTCTTCATCAAACATCTTACCTATACTAAAAATATCCATCCCGTATTCGGTATTATTCAAAGGATCTTCTACCAGAAAACACATCCTGCTGACCAGGGCTACCAGAGAAAGAATATCCTGTAAATTGTGTTCGAAAACCTGTTTTAATGTTCGGGCATCTTTGGTCCGTAAATATCTAAAGTAAATCTCCGGGATAAGATACCCCGGCACATCATCATCCCTGATAACTTTCAGTATCTCTCTTTCTACTGTAGACAAGGAACAACTCTCCAGTCTTCTCTTCCACAGGCGGCGGGCGGGGTAAAGAAGATCGAAATGGTAAGGGTTTTCTAAGCCCATCTTCATCCCAGACATAATATAACGGCTTTCCATTAAAGGAAGGTCAAAGGTCTTGCCATTATAAGTGACTACTGCCTTAAAATTAGAGAGCAGATCATTTAGTGCTGATAGCAGGGCTCGTTCTTCATTGTAATCCCGCATAAAATATTGCCGGACACAAAATTGATCTCCTTCAAAATATCCTACTCCCACAAGAAAAATATAAGTCCCTGCTCCTCCGGCCAATCCGGTAGTCTCGGTATCTAAAAAAATGGTCTTATTAATGTCTATTTTTTTTAATCTATCATCTCTGGCTAAACTGGAAATAGTTTTGGCGGAAGATTGAAAAATTTGAAAAAGTTCAACATCCCCGCACCTATAATCCTGAGGGAAATAATTTTCCCGGATAAAACTTTCCCCAAAAGGGGTGGATATAAATTTTCCTGATACTACTTCTTCTATCTTTACTTCTACTTCTACGGTCTTTAAACTTTTCTCTTTTTGTGATTGAGTGATTTTATTTATATTCTTTTTTATTTGGGCAATTTTTTCCAGTCGCTTTTTTATATCATCCATAATCAGCTTAAGGCCTCCCTTAAAATTAGAAGAGCGCTCCCTTTTCCCTTTATGCCCACTTCGTCAATAGGTCCCACACAGGAAGGACAGCCTTTTTCACATCCGCAGCCAAGAATTAATTCCTGAGCTGCCTGCAGCAAAGATCGGCGCAGTTCAAACATCTTCTCGCTAAATCCCACTCCCCCGGGATAATTATCGTAGATATAAATGGTCGGCTCTCCGGTAAAAGGAGAACGCACTTCCGAAACTGCCCTGATATCCTGAGGGTCACACATAACATATAAAGGAACAACATTAATAAGTACGTTAGATAGAGCCAAAAGCCCGCTGCTTAAATTAAAAGATGTATCTTCGCTTTCCAGGCGCTTCAATAGCTCTCTACTGTCACCAGCCAAAGCAAGCCAATAAGCGGTGGTATGCATCTCTTCCGGCGGCAAAGATATTTCCCCGAAACCGATATTCTCGTGAGTATAAAATTTTATCTTTTTATAACAAGTAGAAACGGTAGTAATGGCTACTTCTCCGTAAGCATGTTCCATGTTTAATTCTTTACCCTTATCAAACACATCTAAAACCTTAATATTGGTCTCGTCCTGGGCATCGGTGTAATAATTAACTTTAACTTTTTCGGCATAAGCCCTCTGATTCTGATAATCCAATCTGTGAATAGCATATTGCTCACCTTCATGAAGATAAATAGCCCCTTCATAGATAAGTGTGGGGACGCTGGCCTTATCCACTTCCCCGATAACCTGTTCTTGCTGGTCAGCAGTATCTATAATTACAAAATTATCTACTGAAGCACTACGCAAACTTATCTCTTCGGTGGGATAGACTTCGCTCATCCAATACCATTTCTTTTCCACACAATGAAGTACACCTTCTTTCTCTAAATACTCCAGAACATCCCGAAGCCTTTTAGTTCCGAAATCTTCACCTTCTTCGAAGGGTAATTCAAAAGAAGCACACCTGATATGACTGACTAAAATACTCAAATTATCCGGGTCGATAACTGCACTCTCCGGTGATTCTCCGAAGAAATAATCAGGATGATTTATTACAAACTGGTCTAAAGGATTACTGGAAGCAACTAAGATAGCTATCGAACTATTAGATCTCCGCCCAGCTCTTCCGGCCTGTTGCCAGGTACTGGATATAGTTCCGGGATATCCGGCCATAAAACAGGCGTCAAGCTGGCCAATATCTATCCCCAGCTCCAGGGCATTGGTACTTACCACTCCTTTTATCTCCCCATCTTTTAAACCCTTTTCTATTTCACGCCTTAGGTTAGGTAAATAACCTCCCCTATAACCTCTAACTATATCCTTTGACCTCCCCGTTTTAGCTAAAAAATCTTTTAAATAACTGGTCAGGACTTCGGTAGTCAGACGACTCCGCGCAAAGATTATGGTTTGAATGTTATAATTTAAAAA
>DAOUTX010000153.1 GCA_030668465.1 Atribacterota bacterium
AGCAATTCCTGAACCATCATAAAGATTGAAGACTTGCTGAACTACTCCCTTGCCAAATGTTCTTTCCCCCAATAATTTCCCTCTTCCAGAATCCTGAATCGCTCCAGCTACAATCTCTGAAGCGCTAGCACTCCCCTCATTGATTAGTACAATTAAAGGCCATTCGGGATATTTGTTTCCTCTGGATTCTATAGTAGCTACTATCCCATCTCTATCTTTGATATGGACAACCGGTCCTTCTTTTATAAATTTACTGGATACCTCTATAGCACTATCTAATAATCCTCCCGGATTATTGCGTAAATCAAGAATAATCCCCTGAATATCACTATCTTTTTTAAATTCATTTAAAACTTCTTCTAATTCAGGTTCGGTATTCACATTAAAAGTAGTAATTCGGACATACCCAAGGTTATTATTCCTGCCCATTACCTCCTTTTTTACCGCTTTAACCTCGATTATATCTCGAATTATGGTAATTTTTAAAACTTCCTCTACATTCTCTCTCTTAATTCCTAAGTTAACCTCGGTACCTTTCTCCCCCCTTAAAATATCAACTGCTTCATTTAACTCAATTCCTTCCGTTGATTTTCCATCAATCTCCACTATCTTATCTCCTGCTTTTATTCCTGCTCTATAAGCCGGGGTATCCTCAATGGGAGAGATTATGGTTAACTGGTCATCTTTTATAGAGATAATTATCCCTAACCCTCCAAAACGACCTAAAAACATATCTTCCTGCTCTCTTTTAAGGGCTTGAGGGTCCATATAACGAGTATAGGGATCATCAAGGGCTTTAAGCATGCCTTTTATAGCCCCCTGAATAACTAAATCTAAATCTATATCCTTCTTTACGTATTCATACCTAACCAAATTTAAGGCTTCAAAGAAAGGCTCTAAGTTGTTAAATAACACCTCTTCGTTAGTCGTGCCATTTGCCCTAACATTATAAAATAGAAATCCACTTATTATAGAAACCAATACAAAAAACGAAATTACAATAATTATTCTCTTTCTTTTAATATTTATCAAATTTTTCACCACCAAATTTTTAGAATATTTATATTTATAGCCAGTTCATAGGGTCTGTAGGTTTACCTTCTACTCTAACCTCAAAATGCAGCCTGGTAGAAGAAACGCCACCACTATCGCCTACCTGACCTATGGGTTGCCCCTTTTTTACTTTATCCCCAATATCTATTAAAATTTTAGAAAGGTGGGCATATAGAGTAGTAACCCTTCCTCCATGATCAATAATTATTATCTGCCCATACCCTTTTATACTTCCAGTATAAATCACCTCTCCCGCACCGGCTGCATGAACTACCTGTCCAAGGGGAGCACTAATATCTATTCCAGAATTAAAGGTATCAGTATTAAAATCAGTATTTTTTTGTCTTCCATACTCAGAAATTAATTTGCCCTGAACAGGTAGAGCTAAAATTCCCTTTTTAGGTTTTAGAGTAACCGTAGGGGCTTCCTTCTGGGAAGCCATCTTAGAATCCTCTTCCTGCTGCTGATAAATTCTTTCTATTATATTTTTTATTTCTTGAGAAGATTGCTCTAACTCTTTTAATGATTCTAAATATACTTCTTTTTGAGAATCTATCTTATCAATTATAGATTTTCTAGCTTTAATAGAAAATTCAATATTTTCTTTTTCTTTCTCAACTTCCTCTTTTAACAAACTTAATATTTCTTCCCTATTCTCCAGGCTTATTTTTTTATTCTCTATCTTTTTTATCTGCTGGCGAATATCATTAACTATCTCAGCATCTAAGGACAAAATATTTTTTAAATATCTGAAACGGGTAAGAAAATCAGAAAAGCTTTCACTGTTAAGCAAAATTTCCAGATAGTTGGTTAGACGATGTTTATATATGTCTCTTAATCTATTTTCTAGTACTACAGTTCTTTCTTTTAGTATGTGTTTTTCATGAATAAGTTCATCTTCGCCTTGTTTTATCTCTTTTTGAGCAAGCTCTAAATCTCTTTCGATGGTTCGTAATTCTTTCTCTGTATCCAGTAAAAGTTTTTCTATTTTATGAAGAGTTTCTAAATATCCAATTTCTTTCTTTTGTAAATTATCAATTTCATCTTTAACACTTTTAATTTGTTGTTCTATCTTTTTTAATCTCTGGTTTTCCTCAATTATCTTTTGACCATAATCTCCACTGCTATCACCATAACTAAAAAAAACAGAAAATAATATGAAGATTAAAATCAATGTTAAAGTAGAAAATATTTTCTTGTTTCTTGAAACTAATCTCTTTTTATACATCTAAATATTTTCCTACTGAAAACATACTTCCTAAAATTCCTACAAAACTACCTAATAACATAATTGCTATACCTATAGGCAGTAAATCCATATAGTCCACCACTAGCGGTAAAAAAGGAATGACTTGATTCACTTTGTTTGTAGCAAAGAAATAAAGATTATATAAAATTATTACTGAAAGAACAGCTGAGATAAAGCCCTGTAAAAAACCCTCAATTATAAAAGGCCATTTAATAAACCAGGAAGTAGCTCCTGCTAAGCTCATTATTTCAATTTCATTTCTTCTGGCATACACGGTAATTTTTATTATAGTAGATATAATCAAAATAGAAGCAAAAACCAAGAGAGCTAATACTAACATGCCCGCCCCTCTAAATATATAAGTAAAATTTAACAATTTTTCTACTATTTCCCGGCCATACTCGATTTCTTCTACTTTTTTAAATTCAGCTATTCGATTAGCAATTTGCTCAATTACCTCAGGATCTTTTACCTGTATCTCAAACGAAGCCGGAAGTGGGTTTTTTTCAATAGCGCTGAGTATATCTTTCTGCTCTCCTAAATTTATTAATAAACGCTGATAGGCCTCCTCTTTAGATACAAATTTTACCTCTTTTATCCCATCTATTGAAGTAATGTTGCTTTTTAAATTGTTTTGCTCATCTTTGGAAATATTATCTTCTAAATAAACTACAATCTCCAATTGAGATTCTATATTTTCTAGAAAAAGACTGGAATTTATAGAAATTAATAGAAACACTCCAACAATGATTAAAATTGTAGTGATGCTTAATATTGTTGCCATACTTATTAATGCTCTTCTTCTAAAACTGAGTAAAGCCTCTCTAAAATAAAATCCCATATTCTCAAAAATCATCTTAATATGTCCCTTTTTGCGTATCTTCCATTATTCGTCCCCGCTCCAATCTCACTACTCTCTTCTTAGCTTTATCTATCATAAGTTTATCGTGGGAAGCCATTATAATAGTAGTTCCCCGTATGTTTATATGAAATAGAAGTTTCATAATCTCCCAGGAAGTGTAAGGATCTAAATTTCCAGTTGGTTCATCGGTAAGTAATATTAATGGTTCGTTA
>DAOUTX010000097.1 GCA_030668465.1 Atribacterota bacterium
TTATTAACCCGGATAATTCTTCCCCTGCCATCTGAAAGGACTTACGGTTGTTGGATTAAAATTGGCAAGAGAAAAGCCTTAATTATCGCCACCATTACCCTGGCTCTGGTAGTAGAGATGGCCGAAGACAATAAAACCGTGAAAGATGTAAAAACCTGCCTTGGCTCTGTAGCACCTACTCCCATTGAAATTAAAGAAATTAGAAAAAAGATAGTGGGGAAAAAATTTAATCAATTAGATTTTAACCAATTAGGGCAAATAGTTGAAGATAAGATTTCACCTATCGATGATATCAGGGGGACCAGAGAATATCGCAAAGATGTGGCTAAAGAGATAATGATTAACGCCTTGGAAGAGATAGATTCAGCATATGGGGGTTGTAAAAATGAGTAAGTTAATAATAGAACTAACTATTAATGGTAAAAAAAGAAAAGTGGAGACTACTCCTTCAACCCGTTTACTGGATTTGATAAGAGACGACCTGCATCTCACCGGAACCAAGGAAGGATGCGGGAAAGGCGAGTGTGGGGCTTGTACTGTAATTATGAACGGTGAACTGATAGCTTCCTGTTTAGTATTGGCACCTCAGGTTGATGGAGCAGTTATTACCACCATTGAAGGTATAGGAGATGATAAATGTCTGGATCCGATTCAAGAAGCTTTTATAGAGACCGGAGCAGTTCAGTGTGGGTTTTGTACCCCGGGAATGATATTAGCTGTTAAAAAACTACTCGAAGAAAATTCACATCCCGACGAAGAAGAGATTAAGCGGGGTATCTCCGGCAACCTTTGCCGCTGTACCGGCTATCAAAAAATATTTGATGCTATTAAGTTAGCTGCAAATAGATTATCGAAAAATGATGGCGGAAGGGGTAAAAAAGATGACTAAAAGATATGTGGGTAAAAATATTTTCAAAGTAGATGCTCGGGAAAAAGTAACGGGCAACGCAATATATACTGAGGATATCTATTTTGATAATATGCTATATCTCAAAATCAAAAGAGCTACTCATCCTCATGCCTATCTTCGCAGAATTGACATAAGTAAAGCACAAAAATTACCGGGAGTAGTTAAGATAATTACCGCTGCCGATATTCCTAAAGTGAAGAATTTTGGTTTAATTATCAAAGATCAACCGGTTCTTATCGGTATTGGCCAGAAGATGCGTTATATGGGAGATGCCCTGGCTATTGTTATTGCGGAAAGTAAGGAAGCCGCATCTCAGGCAATTGGATTAATTGAGGTGGAGGTAGAGAAGTTAGAAGCAATATCCGATCCTCTTCGAGCTATAGAGAAAGACGCACCTCTTATTCATCAAGATGGAAATATTTTGGATACCTATTATTTAAAAAAAGGTGATATAAAAAAGGGTTTTGCACAAGCAGACTTAATTGTAGAGAATGAATATAGAACAAGCTTTTTAGACCAGGTTCCTCTTCAGGTAGAGGCAGGGGTAGGTATTTTTGATCAAGAGACGGAGATTATCAAACTTTGGGTAGCTACACAGTGGCTTCATGATACTCAAGCAGATATTGCTCAATCTCTGGGCTTACCTAAAGAAAAAATAAGAATTATCCAACCGGTTATCGGTGGTGCCTTTGGGAAGAAAGAGGATATCTCTGTTCATATTTACTTAGCCCTGGCAGCTATGGAAACCAAAAGACCGGTTAAACTGACCTACACCAGAGAAGAATCGATGATCGCTCAATCCAAGAGACATCCTTTTATTATTCGAATGAAAACAGGTGTTACTAGAAAAGGCTATTTAACCGCCTGTCAGGTAGAGGTAATTGTTGATACCGGAGCCTATGCCTCCAGCGGTCCAGCAGTGGTACATAAAGGCTTGTATCATTGTACCGGTCCTTATAATGTAGGTAATGTAAAGGGTGTAGCTCATATTGTTTATACTAATAATACATATTGCGGCGCGATGCGTGGTTTTGGTGCTACCCAGATGGCTTTTGCTTATGAATCCCAGATGGATATCATAACCCACAGATTGAGGATTGACCCTGTTCAATTTCGTTTACAAAATGCCTATAGTATTGGCTCTTCTACCCCCAATAGTCAGATATTAACTCTTGGCGTAGGAGTGAAAGAGACCATTAAATTAGCAGCAGATATAGCTGGCTGGAAGGAGTGAAAACAATGAAAAAAAATGGTAGAGGAATAGCCACTATTATGTTCGGTTTTGGTTATGGAGCAGGATTTCCTGATCATTCAATCGCTTCAGCAGAAATTGAAGATGAGGGTAAGATTTTAATTAGAACTGCCGCTGCCGATGTGGGTCAGGGTGTTTTAACTACCATTACCCAGATTGCAGCTGAAGTTTTAAAAGTGAAACCGGAAATAATACAAATTATTCCCGGTGATACTCATTTAATTAAAAATTCCGGTTCTTCTTCCGCAACTCGGCAGACATTTTTCACCGGCAATGCAGTTAAAGAAGCTTCGGAAGGATTACTAAGCAATATTTATCATTATGCCAGTATTGAGTTTAGAAGTAATCATGTGGAATTAGGAATAAAAGATGGTTATATTTTTAGAAATGATAATCCGAATAACAAATTAAGTTATTGGGAATTAGCAGAGAAGGTAAAAGAGAGTGGTGATAGTTTAAAGGCAGAAGCATCTTTCTTCCCTCGCACTGATAAACCCGATCCCAATACTGGACAGGGCGAAAAAATTTATGTGGCTTATACTTTTGTTACTCAAGTAGTTGAAGTAGAAGTAGATACTGATACCGGAATTGTTCAGGTACTAAAGGTTTATACCTCAGCTGATATTGGTAAAGCCATAAATCCTCAGAATGTAGAGGGACAGATAGAAGGAGGAACGGTTCAGGGAATAGGCATGGCTCTAATGGAAGAGCAGGTTATCAAAGAAGGAATCACTTTAAATCCAGATTTAACCGGTTATCTAATTCCCACTTCTATGGACACCCCTCGCTTTGCTACCCGGCTGGTAGAAAATGAAGATTCAGAAGGTCCTTTTGGAGCTAAAGGGGTTGGGGAACCGGCTACTATTGCTACTACCCCCGCTATCGCCAATGCAATTTACGATGCCATAGGAGTAAGAATATTTGACCTCCCTATCACTCCGGAAAAGATATTAAAAGCCCTGAAAAAAAGAGAAACAGAAAATAAAATAGGAAAAAAAGAGGATTTTTAGAAATTATCTTGTATATTATATCTAGATAGAGGAAAATATTTTTGGAGAAATTATATTCGAAATGTCTAACATCAAGAGCTAACCTTTTATTACTTACTGTTTTTATTGTAATGGCACGACATATCGTGCTGAGCATTGAAACATAAAAAAAAGGAAAGGCTAAGCAAAAAAAATGAAAATCCAGAGAAAATTCCAAATAACCGCGTTATCACTTTTAATAACTATAGGTATAATCTGTATTTTAATTAGTAGAAATATATCCACCAACATCATCACAAAACAAATCACCAACAATCTAATCAATACCACCAAATCCAGAACGAACCATATTGAAACATTATTAGATGAATATAAGGGACTTATCAAAACGTTAGCGACCGAGATTACTTTCCGAGATGCATTAAATGAAAACATTATTCGGGCACAAAGAATAGATGAGATTAACCAAAGGATTAAAACTATTATCAAAACACATGAAGAGATATCCCGGGTCAGTATCTTGGATAAAGAGGGTATTATAATTGCCTCCAGCCGTGAAGGGACAGGAATAGACAAAAGTACTGATGAAATCTTCTTAATGGGAAAACAAAGAGTTTTTATTGGTGATTTACACTTATCCCTATTTACCAATAAATATGTTTTAAGTATAGCTGCTCCCATTTTACTGAATAACCAGTTTGCCGGAGTTTTAGCTATAAATCTTGATGCCGATAAAGAATTATTTAAAATAACTACCGACCGCACCGGTTTAGGACAAACCGGAGAAGTCTACTTGCTAAACAAAGATGGTTATATGGTTACCCCCTCCCGCTTTACCGATGATGTTATTCTCAAACAGAAGGTAGACCTAAAACACATAAAAGAATTAAACAATACTGAACCTTCCCTTATTCTATTAAGAAAAGTGGCAGATATCGTTAAGGATTATCGTGGAATAGAGGTCTTAGCTGTACATACCCATATCCCCGAGATGGGCTGGTACTTATTTGCCGAAATAAATGTCCAAGAGGCCTTTGCCCCGGTCACTCAACTCACCCAAAGCCTTCTTTTGTTATTCATTATCATTCTATCTATTGTTATATTTATCTCCGGTTACATCTCAAAGACTATCACCAGACCGATTAGAATGTTACATGAAGGTACTGAAGAGATAACCAAAGGAAACTTAGACTATAAAGTTGGTACCCCTTCACCTGATGAAGTGGGACAGTTATCCCGAGCCTTTGACGAGATGACTGTTAGCTTGAAAAAATCAAAAGAAGAGCTGGAAGAATACAGCAGAAGTCTAGAGAAAAAAGTAGAAGAGAGGACCAGAGATTTAGAGATAGACATAGAGAAAAGGAAAAAAGCAGAAGAAAAGAACAACTGGTTGTCCTCATTCCCCACCTTAAACCCCACACCAATATTAGAAATAGATCAAAAGAAGGGAATTACCTTCATCAATAATTCGGCTAGTACATTATTTTCTGATTTAGAAAATAAGCAAATGGATCACCCGTTTGTAGCAGGAACCATAAAATATTTTAAAGAACTAAACTCTTCAACGGTAACTCATTCTGATCGAGAGATAGAAATAAGTGGTCATTGGTATTTACAAACATTCTTTTTGGTTAGTCCGCAACAACTGCGTATCTACGCCATTGACATCACCGAACGCAAGAAGGCAGAA
>DAOUTX010000222.1 GCA_030668465.1 Atribacterota bacterium
CCTTTTTTCTATATATTTTTAATGACACTGTGATAGTATCTTTACCTAATTGTAATGATACTACATTTGTATCATTATGTCAAGTAAATATTTTATTTTTTTTATTTTTTTTGTAAAAAGATATGGAAAGATATGGAGTCAAATCTTTATTAAATTGGAACACATCCCATTTTCTTCTGAATTCGACAGGGAATGGATGAACCAGCTCAATAATCCGATAACTTTTTCTAATTTTTCGCAAGGGGTGGAAATGCTAAATTAAAATGCACCTTTGGGCACGATGCATCGTGCCCCTACAACTTACAATATCTGCTTTACACTATACACTCACGAATTCTAACTTTTCGTAAGGGGGTTAGGCACTCCGCCAATTTCCCGTGTTTCTTTAAATGATTATATCCTGATAGATAGTTTCCTAAATTAATGAAAAGAATTAATCAGTTTGCGGAAATAAGAGGGGTCAGATCTCAAAATTTCCCAAAAAGAATTTAGTTAGGAAATTATTCCGCTAATCTTTACTGCGGTATAGGCCAGAAGAAGGGATAGGATACTGTTTAAAATGATTCTTAATTTTAGGTGATGCAAATATTGGTTAATGATTGCCCCGAATAAAGACCAGGTTAAAACAGCACAAAGACCTATGAGGGCAAAGCCCAATGAGAATAGGATAATGTAGAGAGGATTACCGATAAGTGGATTTAAGAAGACCGAGTAAAGTGTCAGGCCATAAATGATTGCTTTAGGATTTAAAAATTGGAGTAATACTCCTTTATAAAAACCCCAGAGATACTGGTCAGATTTTTCCTGAAAGGAAAAGCTGGCTTTAAAAGTCCCATAAGCCAAGTAGAGAATATAGGCCGCTCCAATCCAGCGCATGATGGGTTCGACAGAGGGAATAGCCGTTAAAAGCAGATTAGAAAAAAATCCGCAGAGCAACAGCAGCAAGAAAAATCCGGTAACAATTCCCCAGATGTAATTCATGGTTTTTTTAATTCCAAAATTAATACTCATAGAAGCACAGCTCAGGTTATTAGGTCCCGGGGTGAAGGTAGTAATCAAGACGAAGGGAATCAAAACACCAAAGTCAATTAAGTTCATTTCTATTCCCTCCTCAATTATTTATTTTAAATTATAATTTTTGGATTCATACATCAAGTAAAAGTGTTTATCAATTTACAGTAAAAAAGTTCTATTGTCAAGAAATTTACATAAATTTGCATAAGTTACAAAACCTGATAAAATTAAAAAAATGTTTTAAGGATAGTTAAACTTAATATAATTTAACCGAAAAATAAAATGAGCTAACTCAAGATTGATTTATAAATAAGTAGAAAGAATAATTTATGAGTAAAACGATTAAAAGTGTATGTGTATATGGCATCGGAGGCGTAGGCGGATATTTTGGCGGTAGAATAGCTCATGAAATCAGTAAAGGTAGTCATGCTATACAAATCCATTTTATTGGCCGAAGGGAACATTTAAAAGCCATTCAGCAACACGGGCTGAATCTAATCACCGATAAAGGGGAATTTATTTGCTATCCGAATATTACGACAGATAATATAAGACATACTCCTACACCGGATTTATATTTGTTATGTGTAAAAGGGTATGACTTAGATAATGCTGTTTCATCAATTTCAAAAAATATATCCGCTGATACTATAATTCTTCCCTTACTTAATGGAGTAGATATCTATGAACGCATAAGGACTAATTTACAACAAGCGATAGTCTCACCCGCCTGTGTCTATGTTTCCTCTAGTATTGAAAAGCCCGGAACAATCAGACAAAAAGGAGCTGAAGGACATATCATATTTGGCAAAGACCCAAGATACTTAAACTATAATTATGAGTATCTTGTTGAGTTCTTTAATGAAATGGGAATTAGCAACACCTGGCACGATAATCCTTATCCTGCAATATGGGAAAAGTATATATTTATTACAGCGTTTAGTTTAATGACAGCCTATTCGGGAAAAACAATAGGAGCAGTACTCGCTGATGATAAGTTAAAGCGTATGACGGAAAATATAATGAAAGAAGTTGTTTTAGTGGGGAAAAC
>DAOUTX010000120.1 GCA_030668465.1 Atribacterota bacterium
AACAAGCATTTAACAAAATATTCATTGCTCTTTTCTCTTTATCGGATATTTCTACTAATATTTCAGAAGCTCTATTGATATATTCAATATCCTTCGTATCCCCTGCTTTTATAAACAATTTTGAAACTGCTCTCCACAGCCGGGCAATATCGGCAAACATCTCATAGGCTTCCTTTATTTCTTCTACTTTTGTTTTCTGATAACTTTCTTTTAGAAAGTCTCTATAAAGATTCCTAAATAGCGCGCCACCGGTGCCGGCTTTTTCCATTAACATCGCAGTTGTTTTAAAATCTCCTTCCACATCTTTGCTTCGCTTAAACCATTTTATTATTTCTTTACTAGTCTTTAGGATTCCCTTATAACTAATATTTTGTATGGGAGGATTCAAATAATTTTTAGCGTTATTACCTATAGCCTGAATAATTACTTTCTTTAGGTCATATTTTTTATTGGTGGCTTCAATGGTATAAGAGAGATTTTTAGATGACATAGGTCCTTTTTCGTTCCTGGCCAATTCAAAATTCTTTAAAGAAGCTTTAACCAATCCGCCTTGTTGAATGGTATCAGTCAGATAAACGTTATTTTCATCATATCCGTACATTGCCACATAATGACCGGCAAAATGAATTTTATTAGTAAAATAATCCAGATGATAGCAATCCAGCTTTATTCCAACTGGGATTCCCGAATCGATGTTTTCTTTTACATTTTCCCAGGCTTTTTTTGTTGAAGATGTTTCCCGGACATTTAATTTTAAATTAAGGTGTCTGGTAATATTTTGGGTTAATAAATCTGTTTTTATCCTTCCCCCGATAAAAGGGAAATCCATTGTTTTCATATTCCAGATAATGAAGTTCAACCCCTCGCCTAATCCAAAAAGCATGGGCTCAGATAAGTTAACTCCTTGATGTAGAAGCAGGCTGCCTGTTGCGGTTGTTTCACAGTGTTGACCTTCAAATAGTTTGAAATTTTTAATTATCATTTTTTCTGCCCTCCTTTTTTGTATTCATTTTATAATATAAATTTTTTTCTAAATTTTATTTATTTTCAACCAAAACATTTTATCATTTTCTTGGTATTTTTGCATTCCCATTTTTTCCAACACTCTATGAGATGGAAGATTATCCTTTTCCGTTTCAGCAATAACAGATAATACTTTTTCTTGGATAAAAGCCCAATTTATCAATTCTTTTACTGCTTCTGTTGTATAACCCTTACATCTGTATTCATCCTGCATTCCATAACCGATTTCAACTCTCCCTTGTTCATCAGGGCGTCCTTTAAAGCACAATCCTCCTATTATTCTGTTTTCTTTTTTTAATACTATTTCCCAATTGGTAAACCAAAGATAATCTTTCTTATTTTCTAAAACTATTTTAAGAGAAGTCCTCATGGCTTCCTTCACCGGTTCTTCCAGTTCTGTATCAGTGATTTTTACTCCCAAATTCCTCTCCATCTTCCGCCGGTCTTCAATTGAATATCTCAAATTATGAGCATCAAGAGGAATTAGTTTTAACTTATTAGTTTCCAAAATAAACATTATATTTTTTTATCCTTTTATTTTCAGCTTTTAAAGATGTAGACAAAAAAATAGAAGGCCATTACAACAGATAAAGACAATTTAATAAAAATCGCTGTCATACTTCCGATAAAAGTGGCCAGACCAGCTTTTAGGGCCCTTGAATTTTCTTTACCGGCGATAAGCTCACCTATAATGGCACCGATAAATATCCCTAAAATCATTCCAAAGGGAGGAAAGAAGATGATACCGGCTATCATCCCTATTATTGCTCCCCAAATTCCGTATTTACTAGTACCATACTTTTTAGCTCCCAGTAGAGGGAGAAAATAATCTCCCAGGGAGACTATAATGGTTAAGACAGCAAACTTGACTAAGAAACTTTTACTAAAAACAGGTTCTTCTTTGGCAAATTGGAGCAATATGAGGGCAGCATAACTAAGGGGAGGTCCGGGTATTGCGGGGAAAATACAACCAATTATTCCTATAATAGTACAAATTATTCCTAATAAAATTAAACCATATTCCATCGCGCTCAGTATTCCCTTTCTTTTTTTTAATATTAAAATATCGTACTCTGGTTATTTCCCAAAAAATATTTTCAAAAGATTGCATATACGGTCTGTTGCGGGTAATTTTATAATAAATCATGACTTTTTACATTATCATTAGGTTTTTATTACCTTTACGAGATACAATTCACGAGATACGAGATACGAAATTTAATAAATTCTTGATGTATTATTAACTTGGTAGTATTATCTAATTATATAATATATCATAATTCTAACATAGATATAATTTTTCGAAAAAGTTTTTATCAGTATTAAATTATAATATGGACCCGGAGTAATATTATCAAATGAAAAATGCATTAAATGAGAAAAATATTTTAAAAAAAGAAACCCACCCATCCAAGTTTCAGACTATGGGTGAGGAAATTGCCAACAGTATTACTCATGGCGTTGGAATTGGTTTAAGTATTGCTGCTCTGGTAATTTTGGTAGTTCTTGCCAGCAGGCGCGGTGATGCCTGGAGAATAGTGAGTTTCAGTATATATGGAACTACGTTGATCTTGCTTTATCTATCTTCTGCCCTTTACCATAGCTTTGTAAACCCAAAGATAAAGAATTTTTTCAGAATTCTGGACCATTCAGCAATCTATCTTCTTATTGCAGGAACCTACACGCCTGTCACCCTTACACTTATGAGGGGTGGCTGGGGATGGACTCTATTTGGGCTTGCATGGGCAATGGCAATAGGAGGAATTATTATCACCGCACTTCTTTTGGATAAACTGAAAGTTTTATTGGTATTATCTTATGTAGTTATGGGATTACTTGTTGTTATTGCCATAAAACCAATGATGCAGATGGTTCCCAAGGCAATGATTATCTGGCTTTTTATCGGAGGAGCTTGCTATATATTAGGAATAATATTTTATTTATGGAAAAGATTGCCTTACCACCACCCCATCTGGCATCTATTTGTACTGGGGGGAAGCATCTCTCATTTTTTAGGTATATTGTTTTATCTTACTTAAAAATAATTTTTAGTAAAATAAAAAAAGGCAGTTCTATTTTACATTACAACATAAACATTATTATAAACATAGTTACTGATAATGCTGCACCGGCATAAAACGCTCCGCCTATTCCCCAAACACCTATAACAAGTCCCATCAAGAACGGTCCCAGCGTCTGACCTACCCGAAAAGTCATTCCACTTACTGACATAAAGGTAGCCCGGTATTTCAGGGGGGCCGCCTCTACAAGGAGGGCTTGAATAACAGGAATACTCATACCATGAGCAATCCCAAAGATAATTACAGGGATAAAAAATAACCGGAGTTGAGAGATAAGAGGAATAATCAATAAAGCCAGAGCATAGAGGATAAAAGACATTTTCAAAATAGTTTTTCTCGAAAAGAGCTTAATAATTTTACCTAATTGGGAAGAAGTAAAAGCAGCAATAAGAGATGCGCTGGCCATAATAAAACCGATAATAAGGGTGGATGCAGCAAATGAATTTCCCAGTAAAAGTGGAAAACAGGTCATATATGAGCCAAAAAGCATAATAAAGATAATAATACCGATAACTAACAGTCCGATAACCTGGCGATTTCGTAATTTCCTCCAGACGATATTCAGATGTTCTCTAATATGCAGTTCATTTTCAGGTTCTGGAGTTTTTAGATGTAACAATACCAAAAATCCTATGGGAATAGCTATTACAGGTAAAATGAAGGGATAATGCCAACCCATCATTGCCAGAGCTCCGCCAATAGCCGGATAACTTGCAGACCCTATACTGCGAACACTGGAATTATAACCCATTGCGGCTATAAGTTCTTTTCTGGAATAAAGATCTCCGATAATAGTAACAGTTAAAGCGCCCAGGGGAGCTGCTCCTATCCCTTGAATTAAACGCAATATCAGTAATAGTTTAAAATCATGTACAAAAAAACATAGTCCTCCGGCTATACCAAATAACATCAGAGAGGGAAAGATTATCTTCTTCCTGCCCCATCGGTCGGCGATCACTCCTAAAAAGGGAGTTAATAGAATACCGGGGAATGAAAAAATACTAATTAAAAGCCCGACGTCTTTGGCAGATATATTCAGCTCCTTAACCACCTTGGGAAAAGCAGGAGTAATACTGGCAACTGCCATAATATAGGTAAGAGTTATCCCAAATATAATCTGCAGATTAGTATCCAGATAGATTTTCTTTTTATCTTTTCTTTTTTCTTCTTTACTAGATTTCATCAAAGACAAATTATCTCATTTCTTTTCTGGCTTCCTCTTCAGTTAGCCCTATACTGGCTACCTCGGGCATA
>DAOUTX010000066.1 GCA_030668465.1 Atribacterota bacterium
GATATGGGGTAAATATCAATGATTTGGAGAATATCGGGGCAAGATCTCTTGAACAGGCCCTTAAAAATGATGATTTGATTATAATTGACGAAATTGGGAGGATGGAAGTATTTTCAGAGGAGTTTAAGGAAAAAGTATTAGATTGTCTAAGTTCAAAAAAAATTGTTCTTGCTGCCATAAGTATGGTTGGGGATAAATTTATATCGAATATAAAAAGAAGAGATGATATTATCTTATTTAAAGTAACTAAGGAGAACAGAGATAAGCTGATAAAAACAATATCTTCTTTAATTTTAGAAAAGAGTTTTAGATAAATAACTCTTTAAAAAATTAAGAAAATTGATGATGACATAAAAAAATACAAGCTATTTTAATGAAAATTTAATAAATAAAGGGAGGAGAAAAAATTGAATTTATTAAAAAAATTGTGTGAAACACCGGGAATTTCTGGCTATGAGGAGAGAATTCAGAAAGTTATTAAGGAAGAATTGGAAAAAATAACAGATGAAGTAAAAATAGATAAATTAGGAAATCTTATTGGAATAAAGAAAGCTAAAAAATTATCAAGTAAGCCTGCTCCCAAGAAAGTGATGATTGCGGCACATATGGATGAGATTGGTTTTATGATTAGTTTTGTTGATAAAGATGGCTTTTTAAGATTTGCTCCGGTGGGTGGTTTTGATCCTAGAACTCTGATAGCCCAAAGGGTAGTGGTCCATGGAGCAAAAGACATCGGGGGAGTAATAGGCTCCAAGCCTATTCATATTTTGAGCGAGGAAGAAAGAAAAAAACCGCCAAAGATTAAAGATCTTTTTATAGATGTAGGGCTGAAAAAAGATGAAGTTTCAAAGATAGTAAAAACCGGCGATTTTGTTACCCTGGATAGGGATTTTAAAGAACTCAATGACAAGATAATAACCGCTAAAGCCTTTGATGATAGAGTGGGAGTATATGTTATGATTGAAACATTGAAGCGAATTAAAGATTGTTATGTTGATATATATGCTGTGGCAACTGTTCAGGAAGAAGTGGGGCTTAGAGGGGCGATTGTTTCTTCGTTTTCTGTCGAGCCTGATGTAGGCATCGCCCTTGATGTTACCATAGCTTCAGATATTCCAGGAACAAAGGAGGAGGAAATGGTTACCACTTTAGGAGAGGGAACAGCCATAAATTTAATGGATTCTCACACTATTTCTAATAAAAAATTAGTTAATTTTTTAAGAAAGATAGCTGAAGAGAATAAAATTAAATACCAGACAGACATCTTGCTTGCAGGAGGAACTGATGCGGGGGCAATACAAAGAAGCAAATCAGGAGTGCCTGCTTGCACCCTTTCTATCCCTACTAGATATGTTCATTCAGTGGTGGAGATGTGTCATAAAGAAGACATTGAAAATTCTATCAAATTAATGAGTAAATTTTTAGAAAATGCTCATAAGGGAGAATTTTAAGAACAGTATATAGTATCGAGTATCGAGTATATAGTAAAGAATAGCGTAGAGCGGTGGGTGCATAGAAAGAGTTAGGTGGTTAGTTGGTTACCTAGTTAGGTGGTTAAGAAAATAGAATAAAGAAACCAGAAGATAAGATAGCATTGAGTATTGAGAATTAGTTAGTTAAATAGTTATCTGGTTAGTTAGTTAATTAGCCAGCGAACTTATAAGAATAATGAAAACACAAACACATAATATTCTATTAAAAATTTATAACAGCCTATATAATTATTTTGGACCATTAAACTGGTGGCCCGGGGATACTCCTTTTGAGATAATGGTGGGTGCGATTCTTACTCAAAATACCTCCTGGAGTAATGTGGAAAAGGCAATCAATAATTTAAAAAAAGAAAATTTGTTAGAACCCAGAAAACTTTATCGTATAAACCAGGAAGAACTATCCCAATTGATAAAACCTTCAGGTTATTATAATATTAAAGCACGAAGATTAAAAAATTTTGTAAATATATTTGTAAATGGCTTTGAAGGTTCTGCTGAAAAAATGTTTTCGGGTGATGATAGAGAGTTAAGAAAAAAATTATTGAAGGTTAATGGAATTGGACCTGAAACAGCAGATAGCATATTATTGTATGGCGGAAAGAAACCATTTTTTGTGGTTGATGCTTATACAAAAAGAATATTTTCCCGTCATAAATTAATTTCAAAAGATTCTACATACTATCAAATACAGGAATTTTTCATTAAAAATTTAGACAGAGATGTAAAATTATTTAACGAATTTCACGCTCAGATTGTGATGCTCGGTAAGACTATATGTACCAGCAAGAATCCGGATTGCGTTAAATGTCCGATTGGTTTCTTAACTAGCGTGGAGCGTACAGCGTAGAGCGGATAGTGAAGAAAAAAGAGAAAGAAGAAGGGGTTCGATGAGATGAATCGAACCCGCAATAATGTAGGGGCACGATGCATCGTGCCCAGGGTAATCAAAAGACAATAAAACAGGAAGGGCACAATCCATTGTGCCCCTACACTTGAATCTTAGTTTCTATAACGCGATACGAATTACTATTCGCTAACGGCTAATTTAGCTGGGCAACCGGCTAACCGGACAACTAATACTGGTTGACAAACTAATAATAAATCTAAAGTATAGAATAATTTCAAGATAAAGGAGGGAAATTATGTTAGAAATTGTCAAAACCGAGGGGAAATTACTTAACGATTATATCGATATTATAGGAAAGAAAGAGATTGAAATCATTAAGAAACTAGCTTTACCTCTAAAAGGGAAAAAGGTAGTTCATATAAATGCTACCTCATTTGGAGGGGGAGTAGCAGAGATTCTATTTACCTTAGTTCCTTTAATGAAAGATGTGGGGATAGAGGCTGAATGGCAGGTAATGAAAGGTTCAGATGATTTTTTTAATGCAACCAAGAATATACATAATGGCATGCAGGGGATGGATGTTCCTTTTAGTAAAGAGATGAAAGAAATATTTTTAAAAAATAATCAATTGAATGAGAAATTATTCGAAGGTGAATATGATTTTGTAGTAATCCACGATCCTCAGCCAGTGGCAATATTGAATTATCGACAAGAAAAGAAAGGAAAATGGATTTGGCGGTTTCATATTGACCCTACAAGTGCTCAGGGAAAAATATGGCAATTTATCAGGCCATTTATAGAAAAACATGATGCTGCTATATTTACTTTAAAAGAGTATGTGAAAGATGACCTTAAGTTAAAAAATATTGCCATAATTCCTCCAGCTATCGATCCCTTAAGTCCTAAGAATATGGATTTAGATCAGGAAGAGATTGAAAATATTGTAACAAAATATAAAGTAGATCCAGAGAGGCCAGTTATAACTCAAGTTTCCAGATTCGATCCCTGGAAAGACCCCTTAGGGGTTATCGATATGTACAGGATAGTAAAAAGAGAAGTAAAAGATGTACAATTGGTACTTATTGCCTCAATGGCCAATGATGATCCGGAAGGCTGGGAGTATTACGAAAAAACCGCCCGACATGCGGGTGAAGATTATGATATTCACCTCCTATCTAATTTAAACGGAGTAGGAAATTTAGAAGTTAACGCCTTTCAGAGAGTTTCTAACGTAATTATTCAGAAATCTTTAAGAGAAGGGTTTGGATTGGTGATTACTGAAGCATTATGGAAGGGGAAACCTGTGGTAGCGGCTAATGTAGGCGGAATTCCTTTGCAAGTAGATAACCGTCGCACAGGGTATTTGATTGGTGATATTTCTGAATGTGCTGAAAGAGTTATACATCTTTTAAAGGATTCAGAGATTGCTAACAAGATGGGTATTTCAGGGAAGGAATATGTTAGAAAGAATTTTTTAATTACCCGCCTGCTAAAAGATTATTTAAATTTATTTAACAGTCTTTAAAATAAATACCGAAAGTCAAAATAAGCAATTTTTAACTACAAATTAAATTAATAGCTCCTAATTTACTCCTCATTTTTTCATTTAAAAAAAATTGAAAAAATTTTTCAAAAAAAGAAGGATTTTTTATACAAGGTGTAGAATAATAAAATAAGATACTTGCTTCAGTGAAGAAAGTATCTAAAAATATAATGTGTCAGGATAAATAGTAAAAATATTTAAATATTATGGATAATATTCGTCGAGGCAATAAACAATTAATTAAAGAATTAAATAGAGCCATTGTAATTAATACGATTCTAAATTATGGGCCCGTTTCTCGCACCAGAATCTCTGAGATTGCTGATTTAGGGTTATCTACCGTTTCTAATATTGTTGCAGATTTAATTAAGAAAGAACTTATATACGAAACAGGAGAGGAAGAATCCAGCGGAGGGAGAAGGGCAATTCTACTTGAATTTAATTGCGACGATAGATTTGTTCTGGGAATAAAAATTGGTTTGGATGGCATTATTGTTGGATTAGTGAATATGAAGTCAAAGGTTTTAGACCAGCATTTTATTCCCAGTCCGATTAAAAGCAACGAGAAGATAGTGCTTGAGGTTTTAATAAAGGCAATACGCGATTTAATCAATAAAAATCATATTAAAGCAGAAAGAATAGTTGGTTGTGGAATTGGTGTTTCTGGGTTGGTGAATCAGAAAGAAGGTATTTTAGTATTTTCTAAGATATTAGGATGGAAAAAAATAAGGTTTAAAGAATTTCTCGAAAAGGAATTTAATTTTCCTATATTTGTAGATAAAGATGTAAACGTACTAACCTTAGCAGAAAAACGTTTTGGAGTAGGTAAAAAAATAAACAATTTTATTTGCATTACTATCGGAAAAGGTGTTGGAGCCGGAATAGTTATTAAAGGGGATATATATCACGGAAGCTATGGTGGAGCTGGAGATTTTGGCCATATAATTATAGATAAAGATGGTCCCTTATGTTATTGCGGAAAAAGAGGTTGTTTGGAAACTTTTTCTTCTGATCAATTTATTATCAATAAAATTAAAGAAGCTTTATCTAACCAGCAGGATACCATAATAAAAGATTTTTTAAAAAAGAAAGGGGATTTAAATTCTATCTCGGTTGATACAGTTCTTAAAGCTGCCCAGAAAGGGGATATTACTTCAAAGAATATTTTTAAAGAAGTAGGAGAAAATTTAGCCATGGGAATAGTTAACCTTATTTCTCTTTTTGACCCTGAATTAATTGTAGTGGGTGGAGAAGGAGTCAAAGCAAGTGAATTAATTTTTCCAACTATGCTAAAAGTAATTAGGGATAATTTTCCTTTTAAAAAGGAAATTAAGATTGTTCCTCTTCAACCCGGAGAGGAGGGATGGATTATTGGAGCAGCTGAATTAGTATTAAGTGAAGTTTTCAAAACTCCTATTTTTAAATCCAAAGGAAGGGTGGCTATTAAATCTGCCTTTCATTGGTAACAGGCTAGCGTATAAAGTTAGTTGGTTAGTTGGTTGCTTGGTTAACTGGTTGAGGAATGAGAATATTGAAGAATTAATACTAAACTAATTAACTAACTAACCAGTTAACTAGCTAACTAGGTAAATAACTAACCAAAGGAAAAGGAGGCGTTGTGCATTAGAAATAAAAATTAAGAGAAATATTTTTTAAAAAATAAAGGAGAAAAAAATGTTAAAGAAAATTAGTTTTATGATTTTAGTAGTATTATTAATTGGAATGCTTACTTCAAGTGTATTTGCAGCATCTAATACCTTGTCTATTCTTGGTGTTTGGACTGGTGCAGAAGCTGAAGCTTTTAGCAAAATGGTAGCTCCGTTTGAAGCTGAAACTGGCATCAAAGTTGAATTTACCGGGACTCGAGACCTTCCCGCTATTCTAACTACCCAGGTAGAAGCTGGTAATCCGCCGGATTTGTCAGCTATACCAAATCCAGGGCAGATGATAGAATTTGCCAAAGATGGAAAATTAGTAGATTTAAGTACCTTTATGGATATGGATGTACTGCGAAGTGATTATTCAAAAACCTGGTTAGACCTGGGGACTTACAAAGGAAAATTTTGTGGTGTATTTATTTCTGCTGATCTAAAAAGTTTAGTCTGGTATAATCCTAAAGCATTTGCTGCTGCAGGGTATACAGTACCAACTACCTGGGAGGAAATGATTACTCTTTCCGATAAGATGGTAGCAGATGGCAAGACTCCCTGGGCTATTGGATTTGAAAGTGGTGCTGCCAGTGGATGGGCTGGAACAGACTGGATTGAAGATATTATGCTCCGTACCGTAGAGCCAGAGGTTTATGACTTATGGGTTTCCCATGGAATATCCTGGTTAGATGATCGGGTACAA
>DAOUTX010000196.1 GCA_030668465.1 Atribacterota bacterium
AAATTTATAAGGTCACTGAATAATAAATATCGAGGGATTGATAAACCAACCGATGTTTTATCTTTTAGTTTGCAGGAAGGAGCTATCAAATCTCCGGAGATAGAGAGTAATAAGCTTTTGGGAGATATAATTATCTCCGAAGAGACTGCCCAAAGGCAGGCAGATAACTTAAATCATAGCCTGGAAAAAGAGTTAACAGTATTACTAATTCACGGCTTATTACACTTAACAGGTCATGATCACGAAAAAGGTAAAGATTATAAAATTATGCGGGAAAAAGAGAGCGAAATGTTGAAAATATTTGATTTGCAGCCTGATGTTTAATATAATAAAATTAAATATTATATTTATATGCTTTTTTAGGTTATTGTAACAAAAGAAGTAAATATATAGAAAAAATTCTTGATATGGTTTTACTTAACGAAAAGTCTTAAAAAATGGGAGGTGAAGCGTAGACCTATAAAATATCTGCTTTTAGTTAGTATGTAAGATTTATATTTTAAAAAATTAGAAAAATTAAAGGAGAATCTATTAATGTTAAAAAATAAGACAATATTAATTTTAGTATTAGCAATTAGTTTAGTAATGGGAATGCTTAGTTTTGGGATGGCTGCTGAAAGACAATTTCTAGCTATTGCTACCGGCGGAACCGGCGGAACTTATTACCCTTTAGGTGGAGCTTTAGCTCAAATGCTTTCTAATAACGTTGAAGGCTTAATAGTTACTGCTCAATCAGGAAATGCTTCTGTTGCAAATTGTAATTTAATCAGCAGAGGACAAATAGAAACAGCTTTTTCTCAAGCTAATACAACCTATTGGTGTTATACTGCTACGGGGATATTAGTGGGTACAGAACCTATTACTAATTTAAGAGGCATTGCTTCTTTATACCCGGAAACTATTCATATAGTTGCTACCAAGGCTTCCGGAATTAAAACCATAGAGGACCTCAAAGGGAAGAAAGTTGGAGTGGGTGCGCCTAACAGCGGAACTGCTGCTGATGCTGAGATAATCTTAAACGCTCATGGTATTACTTTTGGTGATATTAAGGCAGATTTTTTAAGCTTCAATGAAGTTGCTCAACGTTTGATAGATGGGCAAATAGATGCCGGTTTTACCACTGCTGGCTTCCCTACTTCCAGCATCATTAATATAGCTACCAAAAGAGATATTGTATTGGTTCCTATGAGTGCAGAAAAGATAAATCAATTAGTTGAAGCTATTCCTTATTACGGTGCTACGGTTATCCCTGGCGGACTGTATAAAGGCGTAGATGAAGATGTTACAGCTCTTGCTACACCCGCTTTATGGCTCTGTGATGCCAAACTATCACCTACCGTAGTCTACAAAATGACCAAAGCTTTATGGGAACACCGAGATGTATTAGAAAAAGTACATTCTCAAGGCAAAAATATTACTTTGGAAACTGCCCTTGACGGTATAGGAATACCTTTACATCCGGGTGCAGAATTATACTACAAAGAAGTTGGCTTGATTAAATAAGTTTAGGAAAGTAAAATCCGGGTACCATAAAATGAGAATATTTTTTCATGGTACCCGGAATCAATTTATATGTTAAAGAATAAATATATTACACCGGTTGGATTGCTTATTGCCATAATTATTATTATAGTATTATTTATTATTCCGATATATACCCTGGAACTTAAGTCTTTTTCTGATGGAGAATTGCATTTTATGCAGAAAGTCCAACCCGGGGATAAATTTATTTTAAAATATACTCACTCTGTTGCCCTAACGCCCGTCTGGGAAATATTTATCATTAATAAAGATTATCAAATTGTATTAATTGAAACTGATTTTCTCGATCACGGAGCAGGGCTCCCCTATACAACTTTTAAAAATGAAATATTTGTGGAAGAAGAGGGTAGATTTAAAATAAAAAATATGTACAGGATTATGCCTAACCCAATTTATTATAGAATTGGGGCGGTAAGAGAAAATATTTTCTATTTTAAAGGCGAAGAAATTAATTTATCTTCATTAGTAGGAGATAGATTATTAACCCTTGAAATAGATAGGAATAATTTATTTAATTATCTCATAGGAGGAAGCTTGTAAATGGCTGAAGATGTGAAAACTGAAAATAAAGAAATTGATGTTCAGAAACTTATGGAACAATATGATACGGAATCAAGAATTAGAAGACCTCTCGGTATCGCGGCTATAATTATTTCTATTATTGCCATATCTTTTTCGGCTTTCCAATTTTATACCGGAGGATTTGGTCTGCTTTTAGCTCTAAAACAGAGAGCAGTCCACCTGGCTTTTACCCTGAGTTTAGCATTTCTTATTTACCCCGGTAGTAAAAAAAGTTTTGACAAAAATAAAGATAAAATACCTTTTCCGGACATAATTCTGGCTATTTTAGCAGCAGGGGTATGTTATTATTTAGTTGTATTTTACAATGCTATGGTGATACGCTCCGGTCTACCTACTACACTTGATTTAATAGTGGGCGGTCTGACTATTATATTAGTCTTAGAAGCAACCCGAAGAATTATTGGTTCAGCTCTTCCT
>DAOUTX010000237.1 GCA_030668465.1 Atribacterota bacterium
AAGGAAATTTAATACCGTAATTTTCTGACACTACACCAAAACAACAACCATTTAAAAAACAGCCTATTCTGGCAATTCCTATGCCCATTGCGGCAGAAGGGGCAGCAATATCAGCAAATTTCCAGAATGAAATCCTAGTTCTTTTGATGTACAACAAACTCAGGAAAAAAGCTATTGAAAATCCTCCAAAAAAACTCAACCCACCTTGCCTAAAGTATAATATCTTAATAGGGTCTTTTAAATAATAGTCAAGATAAAATATTATATAACCCAATCTTCCCCCTATTAGTGCACCTAAAATAACATACAAACTTAAATCTAAAATTCTCTCCGGGTTTTCTCCAATCCTTTTTGCTTCTTTCATAGCAAAAAGAATACCCATTATAAAAGCTAAAGCAAGCATCACTCCGTAAGAATAGACGGGAAATGAACCAATAGTAAATAAAATTCTATACATTGAAATTTACTCCTTTTCTTCTTCGTTATATTTTTCCTCATTTTTCCATTCTTCCCCTTCTTCCTCATCTTCTTTTTCCGGGGCGCGGAATAGAACATGAATCAATAATACTAACATTCCGCATACTATCGCCGAATCGGCAAAATTAAAAACCGGCCAGATTCTAAAATCTATAAAATCTATTACCCTTCCATCAACTCTCACCCGATCAATAAGATTGCCTACTGCACCGCCCAGAACAAGCGTTAAAGGGATGTACATAAAAGGGTCTTTCTTGAAAATTATTTTTTTGTAAATTAAAATAATCAAAATTACGGAAATCGATGCCGCTATTACAAAGAATATTGTTTGATATTTAAAAAGCCCAAAGGCGGTATATGGATTCTCTATATAAGTAATATGAAATATCCCTTTAATTACCGGTATAGACTCTCCAATATGCATGTTGTACTGAATGTACAATTTACTTGCCTGATCAAATAATATAATAAATATGGCAAAAACTATGAATCCCATGGCATTTCTTCTACTCCTCGAAATGATTATGCATTACTTTAGCACATTTTTCACAAATAGTCGGATATTTCTGGTCTCCTCCTACTGTCTCACTATAACACCAGCACCTTTCACACTTCTTGCCTGGTGCCCTGGTTATCATTACCTTAATATCTGGAAATTCAACGCCCGCATAGGCATCAGAAGAAAGACCTTTTTCTCCTGCTCCGCGAACTATATCTGTTTTAGAAACGATAAATATGGTTTCCAGCTGCTTCTTAAAGGACATTAAATAATCATAAACTTCTTTATCTTCGGTATAAATATTTACCTGTGCCTCTAAAGAATTTCCGATAAAGCCTTCCCCTCTTTTTATTTCCAGGGCTTTTAGAACATCTTTTCTGATTTTTAGGATGTTGTCCCATTTTTTTTCTAAATTTCTATCCCTATAATTTTCATTTGCTTCCGGCCAGGGAGCAAGAAAAACGCTTTCTTCGCCTTTTTCAATTTCTCTTAGGTACTGCCAGATTTCCTCTGCGGTAAAACTTAATACCGGTGCAATCAGTTTAACCAAATCATT
>DAOUTX010000071.1 GCA_030668465.1 Atribacterota bacterium
ATATAAGCACCCAACCAGCCTACGCAAATACCTATAAGACCCCCCATTCCACTTAAACTCAAGGCTTCAATAAGAAACTGGTTCATTATATTTTTATTCTTTGCTCCTAAAGCTTTACGAATCCCTATCTCTCTGGTCCTCTCGGTTACCGATACCAGCATAATATTCATAATTCCAATACCCCCTACCAGTAGGGATATAGCTGCAATTCCTCCCAGCATTAGACTTAGAGAGTCAGTAACAGAACTAATAGTATCTAAAATTTCATCTTGACTAAACAGGTTAAACTTTTCCTGTTCCTCATCTTCCAGATATTTAGTTAAAAAATATTCTATTTCCCCCACTGCTGCCGGGGCTTCTTCGCTGGAGTTTGCCTGAGCCGTATAATAGGAAGCAAATCGGGAGTTAGAAAGTTTTTTCATAAAGGTGGTAATAGGTATATAGGCCTGGCTATTAAGATCGCCGGTAAATCCTCTTCCTTTTTCTTCCATTACCCCAATTACCGTAAAAAGATAATCTCTTTTCTGATAGGATAATTTAATTTTCTCTCCCAGGGGATTATTATTGCCAAATAGTTCTTCAGTTAATTCCGAACCTAATATTATAATGTTTCGGCTGACATCAATGTCACCTTCACTTATAAATTGCCCCATAGCCAGATTATAATCATTTATCTCCTGGTAATCAGCATTAGTTCCGATAATGGTAGTTTGAATATTAAAATTTTCTTTTATCAATAAACCTGAGCCCTGGGAAATAGGCACTACTCTCTTTACCGAAGGACTTACTTTCTCGATATAATCAGCTAATTCTAAAGTAAATACATCAGCTGAACTTGTACTAATTCTGCCTCCCCATCCCCTGCTGGTACCCGGGTAAATATTTATAACATTGGAGCCTAAATTAGATATTCGAGTAGTTATTTGTTCCCGAGCTCCGGAACCAATAGAAACGATAGCAATAACTGCTCCAACCCCGATAATTATTCCCAGCATAGAAAGAAAGGTACGTAGTTTATTTGCTCTTAAACTTTCAATCGCTAATTTTATAATTTCAAAAATCATGTCTTTATTTCATCCTTCTCTATTAAACCATCGCGTAAATGAATAATCCTTCGGGCATGTCTGGCAACTTCTGCTTCATGAGTTACCATAATAAGAGTATTTCCTTGTTGGTGTAGTTTATAAAAGATTTTCATAATCTCTTCTCCGGTTTTAGTATCTAAATTCCCGGTTGGTTCATCAGCTAAAATAATTAAAGGGTTATTGACCAAGGCCCGGGCAATAGCAGCTCTTTGTTTTTCTCCACCCGATATCTCGTTAGGTTTATGTTTTACCCTGTCACCTAAGCCCACGCTCTCTAATGCTTGTTTAGCTAATTCTCTTCTCCGTTTGGTCTTTAAACCTGCATAAATAAGAGGGATTTCCACATTATGTAAAATGTTGGCTCGTGACAGGAGGTTGAATTGCTGGAAAACAAAACCAATACTTTTATTGCGAATCTCGGCGAGTCTTTCGTCGTTCAGTTTGCTCACGTCTTTTCCGCTGATTATAAAACTACCCTCTGTAGGTTGATCAAGACAACCGATAATATGCATTAAAGTAGATTTACCGGAACCGGAAGGACCCATAATGGCTACAAATTCTCCCTTATCAATATAAAAAGAAACTCCCCTTAAAGCCTCCACCTTAACTTTTCCCATCTGGTAGATTTTTTTTATTTTTTTTATCTCTAACATTTAGATATTACCTTTATATTATTTTCCTAATCTTTATCTGTGTGGCCTCATAAATCCACCCACCCCGGGGGTCCGTTGTGTATCATTATTGGCACCTGCTTTAGCAAATTCATGAACATTGATCATTATCTCTTCGCCCTCATCTAATCCCTCTTCGATTGCAGTATAAAATCCATCGCTAAATCCGACCTTTACCGGGGTAAACACTGGCTTATTATTCACCACTTTAACTACTATCTGCTGACCTTTTCGGTCAAAGATAGCGCTAATAGGGACTAATAATTCGCCCTCCGCTCTACCAATAATAATTTCTACTAAAGCAGAAAAACCGGGCTTAAACTGCTTATCCGTCTCATCTAACTTTACGGTAACCGGAAGAGTAACTACTCCGTTTACGTTTTGGGTGTAATTATGAATCTCCTTTACTTTCCCAGAAAATTCTCTTCCCGGGAAAGCATCCAGGATAATAATTACTTCCTGCCCTACTTTTATCTCCAAGCTATCAATATCATTAACGGCAACTACTATTTCGTAGCTGCTGTCATCGATTATATTAGCTACTTCACTTCCAGAATTAATGTAATCATCCGGTTTAACGGAAATATTAGTAATCAAACCGGAAAATGGAGCTTTAAGAGATGTATCCTCTAAATTTTTCTTAGCAATTTGAAAATTTAGCTCTTCTTCCTTTATTTCGCTCTCTGAACCACTCGTCTTAATTAATTCATAGATATTTTTTGCTTTTAAATAATTTAATTCTTGCTGACTTTTCTCCAATCGTACCAGTACTTCTCCCCCTGTAACTCTCTTCCCCTCGCTGATTAAAACTTCTTCGATTTCTCCGTTCAGATTAAAAGTAAGAATTTTTTCATCAGCCGGCTGCAGGTAACCACTGGTAGAAACCGTCTTTTTAAGATCTCCCCGTTCTACAGATATAATCATCTGAGGGGTAATATCGATATTAACATTTTTTTCGGTTAATTCTTCCTCATCTGCTTTATTCAAAAACCTGCTCCCAACAAAAAGAGTAATAATTACTAAAATAATAATTACTGCGATAATTAACCATTTCTTCTTCATTTTTTCTTCACTCCTTAATTTTAACCGCTATTCTCTAAAATCCCAAAAAATGAGCTATGCGTAATCTATTTATTAAAATCTCATCTTTAGCAGATTTAAGATCTATTTCTGATTCCTGCCACTCAAGCATCTTGTATTGAAATTCACTATCACTAATTAAGCCCTGTTTAAGTTGTATTTGATAAGATTCCTCTTCTAATTTAGCTTTTTCCCAGGACATTATTTTTTCTTCTAAATTTAAATTATTTATTTCTTGCTGATTGATTAGATCAGATAATTCTAATTTTAACTCAGAGACTATCTGCAGATAATCTTCTTTTAAATTTTCTAATTCCGCTTGATATCCTTCATCTTCTATCTTTTGTTTCCCTCCATCAAAGATATCGTAACTTAATTCAATTCCTATCCCCCAACTATTATTCCTGCTGTTATAAGCGCCAAACAAATCAACCTGTGTTTTATTTTTAGCCAAATTCCATTCTGCTTCTTTTTGAGAACTATCTTGATCCAGGAGAATATTTCTAATTCGATAGTAGCTATCTACTGCTAACTCTATTAACTCTTCTTCTATTAAATCTAATTCTAAAGAATCAACCCATTTCATAATCTCTTCTAAAAAAAGCGAATCTTCCACCAAAGGCACTTCGGTTTCTTCCGGTAAGCCTAAATTCAAATACCATCCATTCTTTTGTTGAAGAAAAGTATTCTGGGCTTGTAAAAAATCTATCTCTGCTTTTTTCAGAGCGATCTTTGCTTCTATTTCCTGTCTTTCTCCTGCTTCTCCAATCTCAATTTTTTTTAATATCTTGCTTAAATCTTCTTGAGCATACTGAAAATTGATTTTAGCCAAAGACAATTTTTCCTGCAGGCGTATGAGATTAAAATAAGATTCTAAAAATTCAATTTTTTTGTATTCTTGCTGCCAGGTTAGATTTTCCCTGGCTTTAAGCAAGTTATTAGAAGCCAAGTATTTTTCCTGTTCTGACTTGATAGGAAGCACGGGATAAAAATTTTTAGTTGCACTAAAAGCGCTATCGGGTCCTTCCGAAAGCTTTTCCAAATCAAACAAGTCTTCCTCTTTTAAGAAAATTTCCGATTGAAGGATTATTCCGTTAGGAAATAATTTCGTAGCTTTTAAACTGATTTTAGGACTACTAATGCTACCGAAACTGGTATCTCCCTCATCGACACCATTTGAGTTATCGTCAGTCTGTTCTTCAAAATCACCGGCAATAATCGGATTAGCGCTAATCGTTGTTTTAAAACCGTATTCGGTATCAATTAAATTTAAACTTCTTTCTATAGTTTCAATGCTGTCTTTTATTTCTTTAATTGAAGAATTGTTTTCAATCCCCCAATTAAGAGCTTCTTCCAAAGAAATCTCCTTGGCTTGGATATTCTCCCCGCTAAAGATAAAACTTGTGAATATTATTAAAAATAAAATAAAAAACGAATTATTTTTTCTAATTCGACTCATTCAATCTCTCCCTCTTCAATCTTCTGCCCTATTAATTTCTGCATGGTCAATTTGGCCGTATAATAGTTGAGGATGACTGAGTTTAAATTGTACTCTGCCTGTAATAAACTTATTTTTGCCGATAAAAGATCATTTTTGGTTTTAAGGCCCGCTTTTACCTGATCGATTATAATGCTATTATTTTCCTGAGCCTGATTCAGGTTTTGCTGGCTTAAATCTAAACTATTAATGCTCTGCTTGTAAGCATAGAACTGTTTTCTAATTGAATTAGCTAATTCTTTTTGAGTTTTACTAAAATTTAAATTAGCTAATTCTATATTATTCCTAAGTTTTCGTAAATCTAATTCCGGACTTGCGGCTACCTCGGCCCTCTCTAAATCGACTTTAGCCAATTCTATCTGCCTTTTCCATAATTCCAAAATAAAACTATTTTCAATAGCTTTTTTTAGGGCTTCTTCTTCATCTATCTGCCAAACTTTGGGGTAATCTACCTCGATTAAATTAAATTCTTCTTCCTCTTGATTACTTAATCCTAATTCTAATTTAAACTCTCTAAAGGATTGATGATAGTCATTATTTGCTTTTTCTAAATCAAAGACAGTATTATTGTATTTGTTTTCCTGTTGAAGAAGGTCTAAATTTCCTTTATGCCCGGCTTTAACCTGGGCTTTAACTTCCTCCAATAAATTTTTCTCTAACTCTGCTTCTTTGCTCTTGGAGGCAATATCTCTTTTAGCTTGATTTAATTGAAGATATTTTTGTACTACATCAATAATTACTTCATTCCTGGTCTGGCTATAATTATCCTTTGCCTGAAGCAAGTCCAAATCTCCCTGTAATTCTATATAGCGCGATTCAGTGAGAAGGTTATTGGCTTTAGTTTTTTCATAATCTATTTGAGCATTTTCCAAATCTAAATTGGCTATCTTTAAATTTAAATTATTTTCTAAAGCTAAATTAATTGCCTGGCTAAGAGTCGTCTCTTTCGTTTCTGCAGCTAACAATCCACCGGAAAAAAGAAAAAATAGGACCAGAAATAATATTGTACCTTTTACTATCTTTTTAATCACAAAGCATCACACCTCTCTATTATATATTTTTATATTTTGTCTTTAAGTCATATCCACTTATATATATTAAAGCAATTATTGGGCCAATTTAAAATTCTTATAATATTATTTTTAGTTATAATCATGTTGTAGGGGCACAATGAATTATGCCCTCGCCATTTTATTGCCTAATACTTCTTGTGGGCACGATGCATCGTGCCCCTACATTCTTTTTTTTACTTTTTGGGTCACAATCATTTTTATATGATTTTTCTAATCTTTTTTCTATTAATTATGCTGCTACTTCCCACTTTTATCTCAAAATACTGTGCAATATATTATCAGTTATTTTACCACAATCTCTTCCTATCTTCGTTCTTTTTTTAATCAGAAAGTATCAAGTATATAGTATCGAGTATCGAGTTAAGAAAGAGAAAAGAAGATACAAAAAATTAATATTCTTCTTTCTATCTAACTAACCCACTAAAGTTCACACTAACTCAATCAGAAATTAGAAGATTATTTTTGCACTAGTAAATCTCTCATCTCCCCCAAGTATTCACAATTATTACCCCCGCCAGGGCAAGAGCCCCTCCTGCTAATGATAAAAAGAAAGGCATTTCTCCTAACCAGATCCAGGCAATTAATATGGCTAATACCGGGGACAAATAAAGATAGCTCGCTGCTAAAGAAGCCGGGATTCGGGAAAGGACAT
>DAOUTX010000110.1 GCA_030668465.1 Atribacterota bacterium
TTAATCGATAAAATAAATCCTCTCTAAACCTTCTTTCTTCTACTTCTTTTTTTAAATCTTTATTGGTGGCAGATAATATTCGTACATCAACTTTAATACTCCTTGAACTTCCTACCCTTTCAAACTCCCTTTCCTGTAAAATTCTAAGTAATTTTGTTTGGATAGTGGGGTCTATCTCTCCTATTTCATCTAAAAAAATAGTTCCTCCATTTGCCATTTCGAAACGACCTATCCTCTTGACAATTGCTCCGGTAAAAGAACCTTTTTCATGTCCAAAGAGTTCGCTCTCCAGGAGATTGGAAGAAAATGCTACACAATTTACCACTACAAACGGGCCGTTTGTACGCAGACTGTTTTTATGTATTGCTCGGGCTATCAATTCTTTCCCGGTACCACTTTCCCCAGTAATAAGCACAGTAGCAGTAGTGGGAGATACGTTTTTCACCATTTCTAAAACTTTATTTATAGAATTACTCTTTCCTATAATTTCGTCAAAGTTGAATCTCTTCTCTTCTTCCTCTCGATAGTAGATGTTTTCCACTTCTAATTCATATTGCTTAATTGCTCTTTTAATTATAATTTTTAGTTCTTCAATATCGAAAGGTTTTATTAAATAATCCGAAGCCCCTAATTTCATTGCTTCCACAGCTTCGGGAATACTCCCATAAGCAGACATCATAATAATTGGTAGATTTAAATCATTTTCTCTTATCTTCTTTAAGGTTTCTATACCATTTAGACCGGGCATTTTAAGATCTAACAATACCAAACTGTAATTTTCTTCCTGCAATCTCTTTAGCGCCTCAAAGCCATTATCAGCTTCTTTAACTATAAATCCTTCCGGAGATAGTACACGGGTTAACATTTTTCTTATATTTTGTTCATCATCAATTACTAATATTTTTCGCAAAATTACTTCCCCCTTTTTTGAGGTAGAAAAATAACAAATTTTGTTCCTTCCCCTTCTTTGGATACAACTTTAATCTCTCCCTGATGAGCTTCTACTAGCTTATATACTATAGAAAGACCCAATCCGGAACCCTTCTCTTTAGTGCTAAAGAAAGGGTCAAATATTTGAGTAAAATCTTTTTCAGGGATACCAATCCCACTATCTTCAATAATTAACTTCACAGCTGGCTCTCCCTTTAAAAGAGCTTTTTCGGTTTTAATTTTAATTTCTCCTTTCTTGGGAATAGCTTGAATAGCATTAATAATTACATTCATTAAAATCTGCCTTACCTGGTTCTCATCAGCTTGAATTTGAGAAATATCCGGGGAAAGTTTCAGATTAAATTCAATCTGCCCATCTTTTATTTCTAGTTTAAACAATTCAGCAATATTTCTTATTAAGTCATTTAAAGAAAAACGGGTTAAGTTTAGTTTTTTCAATTTGGCAAAATCTAAAACCTGAACCACTAATTTATTTAATCTATCTACTTCTTGAATAATGGTATTTAAGTCTTCTTTTCTTTCATCGGTCTTGGAGAATGAATTATAAACAAATTGAGCTAAACCTCTGATTGAGCTTAAAGGATTCCTGATTTCATGGGCAATCCCGGCAGATAATTTACCCAGAGCGACTAATCTTTTATGACGTGCTACCTCTTCGTTTAGGTCCTTAATTTCAGTTACATCCCTTATCACCGCTACCACACCGGTAACTTCTCCGGATTCATCGGTTAAAAATGAGGTATTCAGATCTACAATTTTTTTCTTTAATCCCTTTTCTTCTAAAATTATTTCCTGAGAAATATTTTTCTTCTCTAAAAGGCATTCCTTGAGGAGACATTCTCCGTTAATCTTTAAATTCAAAACTTCCTGGCAATCTCTGTTTAATACTTCTTCCTTCTTTTTACCAAAAATTTCTTCACTCTTACGGTTGAAAGTCTTAATCTTGCCATTATTATCTACCGAAATCACTGCATTATCCATAGTCTCTAATAATTTTGAAGTATATACTTTCATTTCGTTCAAGGTCTTTTTTACGATATAAGTTTCCTGCAATTTAAAAATTACATAAATCCCCAATAACACAAGGGCCATTATAATGCTGTAATTTAAAATTATTCTTCTTCTGGTCTGACTTAAGCGATTGTAATATCCTTCTAAGTTTACTCCCACCACTAAATAACTATTTCTGATAGGTAATATCCTCCAAATATCCAATTGTTCATTAATATCAAGGTCAAAAGGTTTTATTACTTGAAGTATTCTATTGTCTTTTTTATCTTTAGTATTTACAAAATTGATTTTACCGGGTTTAGGAATTTTAATTATATTTTCCCATCTTTCTTCTTCGGTACTGATTAAAATTATCCCTTTATCGTTGCAGATATCAATATAACTTACTCCTTCTTTTTTTAAAAGTACTAAAATTTCTTTTAAAACATTTTCATTTAAGATAAACCGGGGGCCAAGAGTCTGTATAGAAAAGGCAATATTTAACCCTTCCGAGCGGGCTAATTCCCATAAATAATATCTTTCTCTTTGCACTTCTTTGTAGGTTAAAGAACCAAGCAAAAGGGCAAGAAGTAAGATAATAATTAAGGCTAAAACAATATTTCTTTCTCGAAAAGGAGTAGATACTTTATGATTCTTATCTTTTTTCAATTTTATAAACCGTCTCATTCATCAAATATTTCTAATATTCTACCATATTTTAAAATTGATTTTAAAAAGCTAAAAAACAGTATCGAGTATTGAGTATATAGTATCGAGTTAAGAAAGAGAAAGAAAAGATAGAAAGAATAGCTTTCTTCTTTCTATCTAACTACCTCATTAAAGTTTACACTAACGAATACATAAATATAAAGTTACGGGCAGACACAAGGTCTGCCCCTACGCTTGATTTTGTTCTCTTTCTTTCCCAAGTCTTTATTATTATGCTATATCCCTAACTCGATACACGATACACGATACTCGATACGGAATTGCTAATTTTTCAGTCAATCTTCTCTACTTTAATCGGAACATAATAAGTACGGCCGTTACGAAAAACCAATAATAGTAATGTATCTCCCGGCTCTAACTTATTAATTAACTCTTCCCATTCATCAACTGAAGATATTTCTATTCGATTGGCTTCTAAAATTACATCTCCTGGTTGTAAGCCCATATCATCTGCTGAACTCCCAGGGATTACCTCAGTAATCACCAGCCCTTTTACCCGAGGTAACTCTAATTCCTTGGCAACTTCTGAAGTAACTGCTTCAACTTTTAATCCAGTTTGCACGGAAAATACTTTCTCTTTTGGATATTCTCCTTCTTCTTCCAGAGTAGGCATTTCGCCGATTTTTACTACAAAGGAGATTTCTTTACCCTCTCGTACAACTTCCACATTTGCTTTTTCACCTATCTCGATACTTCTTATTTTGTCTTGAAGTTCTCCGGGGGAATTAACTTCTTCATCATTAACCCTTACAATTATATCTCCTCTTTCTATCCCGGATTCTTCCGCCGGACTATCTTTAATCACATCTCCGACTAAAACTCCATTAGTATCTTCTGGCAAGCCAAACTGTTTAGCAATTTCCGGAGTAACTTCTTGAATGTACACGCCTAACCATGACCTTCTTACTTTACCCAAATTAATAAGATCATCTATATTCCTCTTGGCGATATTAATGGGGATAGCAAATCCTATACCCTGAGCGTAGGGAATAATAGCGGTATTTATTCCGACAACTTCTCCTTTTATATTAAGTAATGGACCGCCACTATTTCCCGGATTGATAGCTGTATCTGTTTGAATAAAATTCCTATAGGTGTGTCCTCCCGTTCCCGCTGGAATAGAACGACCTTTAGCACTTACCACACCCATGGTTACAGTCTGTTGAAGTCCATAAGGATTGCCGATAGCTATTACAATTTCCCCAACTCTTAATTTATCTGAATTACCTAAAGTTACAGTGGGCAAATGATCTGCTTGTATCTTAACTATGGCCATATCTGAAGTTACATCTGAGCCTATCACTTCCCCGGTAAATTCTCTGCCATCAGAAAGAGTAACTTTTATCTTATCTGCTTTGCGAACTACGTGTTCATTAGTAAAGACATATCCCTCTTGATTTATGATAAACCCGGAGCCCGTACCTTTTTGAGGAATTGTCCTTCTAAATTCTTCAAACTCACCTCCAAAAAATCTTCTAAATATAGGGTCTTCAAAAGATGGAGATTGTGTTTTCACCATTCTTACTGTATCTATATTAACTACAGCCGGTCCAACTTTTTCGGCAATATCTGCGATACTATTGCTAAAAGCTTCAAGAGCTAAATAAGGTTCGGTTTGTTCAGTTTCTGCACTTACAGCACCTACCCAACTCAAAGAAAGAAAAAAGACTAAAACTGCAGCAATAATAAAATTTCTATTTATTTTTACTAATTTCATTTTTAACATTTTATATTTACTCCTATCTATAAAAATAAGTTGTAGGGAGGAAAATATATTTTCCTCCCTTTTTTAAATATATTCTAATATTTACCGAATTTACCAACAAAAATTATTCATCATTCTACCCGTGTCAAATTTTTCTAAGGCAAATATTTGGGAAGGAATGCCCAAGGGTAA
>DAOUTX010000095.1 GCA_030668465.1 Atribacterota bacterium
ATAGGTAAAAAAATTATTTATACTTTTAGTAACCATGATTATCTTATTGAACTCCATCTATTATTTAAAAATTTATACCTAACTTTCATCCTCTCTTTTTGGAGAAAGGAACTTAAAGTACAGTATGCCCATAACCATCAGGAGAGCAGCACCTATTGTAGCTACTGCTGCCCCCTCCCCAAGCCGAAATACTTTGAATGCTCTTCTATAAACCAATATAGTAAGTGTTTGCATTATATGACCTGGCCCACCCTCTGTAGTAAGCCAGATTGTATCAAAGGTATTAAAATTCCAAACTAAGATAAGATATCCCATAAACCAGATTACCTTTCCCAGCAAGGGAAAAGTTATATAAATAAACTGCTTCCAAAAATTAGCTCCATCTACACGAGCAGCTTCGTAAACCTCTCTCGGAATAGTTTGTAAAGCAGTAAGTATTAGCAGGGTGCCAAAAGGAAGCCATTTCCATGTATTTAAAATAATAAGAGTTGGCATAGCTGCACTTCTTGAACCAAGAAAACTTATTTGAGTGCCTATTATATTCTTAAGAATTTCATTAAAAATCCCAATTCCAGGTAATAACATCCACCTCATTGACACTGCTAGAGCAACCATTGGAATTATCCAGGGCAAAAGAATAAGAGTTCGCGCGAAGTGCATACCCCTTAATTTCTGATTTAGTAGAATTGCTACCCCTAAAGGTATGATTAATTGTAGAATTAAATTACCAAATGTCCAAATGAGCGAACTTCTAACACTTTTCCAGAAAACTGGTTCGCTAAAGATTAATCGGTAATTATCCAGCCCAACAAATATTCCTTCTTGTGCTCCTAGTCGTATATTATAAAAAGAGGAGATTAGAACTTGGCTCAATGGATATATGAAAATTATTCCTATTAAAACTAATATTGGAAGAATATATAAGTAAGTAACTAAACTTACTCTTTTATATCTTTTCATTTATGCTTCTTTCCAGTAAAGAGCTTTACATCATTTATAGCAACATAGCAACAGTTCCATTTTTTATGGAACTGTTGCTATGTTAATAAAATTCAACAACTTTACTTATTTGTTACCAACCGGTACAGAATATTTTTCCATCTCATTATGTCCCCACTCAACAGCATCCTCAACTGTCATTCCGCCTGTGACTATTCTGTTTACCACTTCTGCCAGGATATTCGCTCCTGTAATATCACCAATACCCAAATTTACCCAACGTCCGTATTCAAAACCATACAAACTTGCATCCGCAAGTGCCTCAATTGCAGCTCTGTTCATTTCCTCATAGCGAGAGATTATCGGGTCTGCCCAGAATTCTGGAGCTTCCTGTGCAGCAATGGTTACCGGGTAAAAACCACCAGGTTCTTGCACTGCGGTCATTAAATAATTAATATCGGGTCTCATTATAAACCTGATAAAATCATAAGTCGCTTCTAGATGTCCTGGTCGCTCTGCTGTCCACTTATAGACATGTATTTCATTAGGATATGTTATTGAACCTGGTTTCCCACCAGCTGGGAACGGATGTGCAACAGCAGCATAGTCATCACTATCTAACTCCATATCAAATCGTCTTTGAACTGAAGGAAAATATGGTGCCATAGCTATCTTACCAGCCATTATATTTAGCTCAATCTCTCCCCAGGACCAAGCCTCAGCTCCTGGAGGGTTGTATTGAAATAGATCTCGATACATTTCCATCGCTTGTATAGTCTCTGGATTATTAAATATTACATTCCCTTCTTCATCAAAGAACTTTGCTCCTGTATTTGTCATAAATGTGTAAGACTGCTCGGATATCATTAGATTGATGCCCCCGCCAATTCCAATACCGTAAACATTATTTTCAGGATCCGTTAGTTTCTCAGCATATTCCAGGTATTCCTCCCAATTTTTTGGTGGTTCGCTTGTGCCAACATATTTTTCTAAAAGACTAGGCCTATATGTTAATAGAAATACCATTGTCATGATAGGCACACCCCAATATTCTTCTTCATGAAAATATGGCGCTATCATACTATCAATAAAATCATACTCCTCGTCTAACTCCTCAACTATATCTGTAACTGGAAGCAACGCATCTAATAAATAACTGGTTAAGAGAAGATCGGGTATTGAAAATTGGAAGTCTGGACCTGAGCCAGCCTCTATGGCAGCTATTGTCTTAACCCACGCGTCACCCCACATAACCACTTCTTGTGTTACCTTAATATCGGGATGTTCTGCTTCAAACATATCTATAACTTCCTGAAAAGCAGCTACACGGTGGGCAGGAGCTTCGTGATGCCAAAATGTCAACTCAACAACTTCCTCACAGTAACTTATTGAAAATACTAATGTCACAACAGTTAGCACTGTCATAATAAAAAATATACTTTTTTTCATCTTTCGTACATCCTTTCTTTGTTATTGTTTTACCTATTAGGCAATATTTTACAAAATCCCCTTAGGGTTTGTTTGAGTAAGCGCTCCTGCCTATAAATATTTATATATAAACAAACCCTTTATCTATCATTTATTATCACCCCCTTAGTTTTTTATTTAGAGTTGGCTTAATAGTTTCATCTTTGCTCACATACTTTTCCCCTAGCAATGTGCCTGTAAGTTCCAATATTTATTTTTCGTTTTAAATCAGCTAAAGCATCTTAACTTTGGGCCAATACTCTTCTTCATATGCAGCATTAGCCTCATCTCCACCTTCACAATTTGCACTTACCCACATAATCGGTTTAGAACCTTTTGAAAGCATATACTTTACAGTTTCTTGTTCCATACGTCGTACAATATAACCATCAGTAATTGTTGAGATGGGGCAAATAGAGCGGTCAAATCCTTCTGTCTTAACTACAGTATCTCCAACGGGATTATAATCATCAATGAAAAGGTCCACGATATCCATAAGGTTTTTTTTAGATTCGTGACGGGTATAGTGATCCATGGGAATATCCTCTTGCCATATAGAGCTGCCAACTCCAATGACAGTAGCACCACGTTCCTTACATTCCAAAGCAGCATCAATTGTCCCAGCATTAATGCCTACATTATTAAAGATAATAACAACATCGTCTTTCTTTACACGAAAGTAATCCATTAAAGCACGAAAATATCCTTTTACCCGCTCTATACGGATACTACGGGTTCCGCCGTTAATAGGAGAGCTACTTACATCAAGGGTAGGATTAACCGTGACAAAACCTCCAGCTCGATGACTCATATCCAGAACCGGAAGATATGTATGGCCCCCAGTACCAACTAATTTTACTAAGCCACCTGCTATCATATTATCACCCATTATTTTCCCAGCTTTAACAAAATTTTTAGCTTGACGCTCTTCAATTTTATCTAAAAACTCTTTGCAAATTTCAAGAATACTTTTATCACTTACCGGATAATTACGTGGCCATTGCTTTTTAACGTCTTCCAATTACAATCAACTCCTTTCTTTTAAATTTTGTATTTTAACATTTGTTCAAAATTAAATCTAAATAACCTCCTTTCACTATTTATTTATTCAAGCCAATCTTCAATGATTGTCTATTTTAAATACTATAACCCAATACTAATATACATCTGCTGTTGGCTCGTATAACTTACACAGTACATTTTTCGACACAGTAGTACTGCTATTTTCGCGCTCTTTTAGAAATATTGCCGGGAAAAATGGAGTTAACTTCCAAAAACAACTTTTTTGAAACTTCAGATTGCCAATTATGTTCTAAATAAAACCTTAATCCTTTTGCCATAAAGATTTCATAAGATATTCCTACACCATCCTCATGTACTAATCCTTGCTTAAGTAATTTTTTACTATAGAAGTAACAGTTGTAGGGTTAATCTTGTTTTTTTGGTAATTTCACTGCGGAGAGTAGGACCATAATGCCGTATTATCTTAAGGATAATAGATCTATTTAGTTCTTGAACTAATTTTAAATCTCCAGTTCTTTGCACTTAAGTAGCCCTTTATTTATAAACTTTCTTTTTCCAGTGACTTTATTAAGTCTCTTAAAATAAATAATACACTACCTTATATTTATTGTCAATAAAAATTCTTACATAAAAATTCTTAAAAAGATTCAATAAACTTTCGATTCATTGGTTACTACCAAAGCTTCATTCAATATAGATACTACTCCTGTATTTTCCAAATGCAACATTTTCAAACTGAACAAATCTTTAATTATTTTTTAGCAGAAACAGAAAGAGATTTTAGGTAGATATGAGGGAATTTATATTTACCGGAAATCCATTTGGCCTTATCTCCCAGAGCAACTATATTTTTTAGTTCTTCTATAGCATTACCGGCAATCATAACATCCTTAACCCTCCCTACTATTTTGCCCTTTCCTATTTTATAGCCCAGCTGCACATTATTAGAGAAGGCTCCGCTTATTATATTCCCTTGACCCAGTCCAAGAACCTGGTCGATGATTATTCCTTCTTTAATATCTTTAATCATTTCGGAAAACGGGACTTTTCCTTCCTCCACTACCAAGTTACTTATACCGGGAACGGGTTCACCTTGTATTCCTGCTCTTAAACCATTTCCGGTACTCTCTAATCCGGCCATTCCCGCTGTCTGTAAATCATAATAAAAATTCTTAATCTCTCCTTTTTCTACCAAAGGAACCCGTTTCATTTCTATTCCCTCATCATCAAAAGGAGCACTACCTAAAGCAAAATCTATAGTACCATCACTATAAAAAGTTAACAGATCACTCCATAATTTCTTGTTTTTCCGGGAAGTCAAAGGAGAAATTTTCTTCAAAACCATCTTTCCATTTAAACCACTAATTATGGGGAGAATCAAGACCAAAGCTGCTTTTGGGGTAAAGATAACCGGCATCTTCCCGCTTTCTACAGGTACAATTTTATCTCCCCATTTTAAATTTTCAATTATCTCAGAAGTC
>DAOUTX010000083.1 GCA_030668465.1 Atribacterota bacterium
AAGCTATTACAAGGTGAATTTCAGGGTAAAGAGGGTGAAGTGATGAAGGTCGGTAGAATGGGAGAAATTAAAATAGGTTCAGATAATGTAGCAATAATGGGCGAGCCATATATATTTGAAAAAGATAACATAGATAAATTTGCTGAGATTTACTAATGGTTTACTATTTGAATTAAAAAATCTGTTTGGTAAAGCGGGGTTAATCATATCCCGCTTTACTTATAAATACCTCAAAATAAAAGAGGAATTTAGGTTTAATGAATAATTGTATTATTGAAATGAAGGGGATTAAAAAATATTTTTATGGCGTTAAAGCACTTGATGGAGTAGATTTTAAAGTAAGAACTGGCGAAGTACATGCTCTTATAGGTGAAAATGGGGCTGGGAAATCTACTCTGGTAAAGATTTTAACCGGCGTATATCAACCTACCGCTGGCACTATTATTCTTAATGATAAACCTGTTCAATTTCCATCTCCTCAAGTCTCACAAAAAGCTGGAATATCCGCAATACACCAGGAAGCTACAATGTTCCCCGATCTCTCCGTTATGGAAAATATATTCATGGGTCATCATATTAGAAATAAATCCAACGGTCTGCTTTCTTGGAGAGAAATGAAAGATAAAACACAGATACTTCTTGATAAACTTGAATTGGATATTCGCCCTGATACCAAAGTAAAAAATTTAAGTGTTGCCCAAAGACATATGGTAGAGATTGCCAAAGCACTCTCACTGAATGCAAAAGTAGTAATTATGGATGAACCAACCTCTGCCCTTACCCTTAGAGAAGTTGAGTATTTATATAAAATTATTAGAAAATTGAAATCAGAAGGAAAAGCTATTATCTTTATTTCTCATAAATTTGAAGAGGTCTTTGAAATTGCGGATTATTTTACCGTACTGAGAGATGGGAAATATATCGGAGAAGGGACGATTGCTGATATCACCGTAGATAAAATTGTGCAAATGGTGATTGGACGTAGTCTTGCACAAATGTATCCAAAATTAGAGGCAGAGCAAGGCAATATTATTTTAAAGGTCGAAAATCTTTCTAAGATAGGCGTATTTAAAAACATATCTTTTGATTTGCACAAAGGGGAAATACTGGGATTTTTTGGATTGGTGGGAGCGGGAAGGTCAGAAGTAATGCAGACAATTTTTGGAATTGATACGAAGACCTCAGGTGAAGTTTTTATAGATGGTGAAAAGGTTTACATTGCCAATCCTTCTGATGCAATGAATTTCGGCCTTGCTTATCTCCCCGAAGATCGACAGATACAAGGTGCTATTTTAGCTATGAATATTAGGGAAAATATTACCCTACCGATAATAGATAGAACAAGCAGACATATTTTCTTGGATCGTAATAGAGAATTTGAAATTACTGATGAATATGGGAAATATATAGAAATAAAAGCTTCAGGTTGGGAACAGTTGGTAGAAGACCTCTCCGGAGGAAATCAACAGAAGGTAGTTTTAGCTAAATGGATTGCCACCAAACCACGAATATTAATTATGGATGAACCAACCAAAGGAATTGATATAGCAACCAAAGCTACTGTACATAATTTTATTTCTGAACTCGCAAAAAAAGGCATAGCAATAATCCTTATTTCCTCTGAACTTCCTGAGATTCTCGGTATGTCTAATAATGTTATAGTAATGCATGAGGGGGTTATAACTGCTAAATTTACTCGCGAAGGAGCCAATTCTAAAAAGATAATTAGAGCTGCAATTGGAAGTATTTCAAAGTGAGGAAATTTTAAAATGAAGGATTTATTTAGGAAAAGAGAATTTAATCTTTTTATTTTTATTTTATTTATTATATTTGGAGTTAGTTGGAGAACCCCCAGCTTTTTATATATTAATAACTTTGTTGATATTTTGAATGATACTGCTATTCTGTCTATGGTTGCCATTGGACAACTTATGATTATTGTTACGGGGGGTATAGATTTATCTGTCGGTTCCAGTCTCGCTTTAAGTGGTATGAGTGTGGCACTTTTAAATCAATATCACCCTGGAATTCCTATCTTTATGATTATTTTAATTTCCATAGCCATTGGACTCCTGCTTGGTTCGATAAATGGCTTGTTGGTTTCCCGGGCTAAAATTCCACCTATCATAACTACTCTTGGAACTATGAGCATATATAGAGGTTTGGTATTCGTACTTTGTGGGGGAACCTGGGTTAGTGCTCATGAGATGACCGAGGCTTTTCGGGTGTTTCCCAGAAGAAGTTTTTTAGGTATATCCAGTCTTATATATTTATCGATACTAATAGTAATATTATTTTTAATTTTTTTAAATTTAACTAGAACCGGAAGAGAGATTTACGGGGTAGGCGGCAATAAGATAGCCTCTCAATATGTGGGCATTAACCTGAAGAAAATTCAATATATTGTCTTTACCTTATGTGGAGGAATTACTGGTCTTGCCGGATTTTTATGGGTTGCCCGTTATGCTGCTGCACAGAGCGAAACTGCCATCGGTTTCGAACTTCAGACCATTGCGGCCTGTGTAATTGGTGGGGTAAGTATTACTGGTGGTTCCGGGACGATTATCGGTGTTGTACTGGGAGCCTTTTTCATGGGAATTGTTTATAATGCTCTGACCATGATTAATGTTTCGCCCTTCTGGCAGATGGCGATTCAGGGTTTCATTATAATTTTTGCAATTATAATAAATACTGTTATGGATAAACGTAATCAGCAATTAATGCTAAGAAAGAGAAGTTTTAATGAATAAAGAAAATGGTGTTCTTGACATTAAAAAAATAAGAAAAATTTCCTTGCTAAATATTATGTGGCAGTGGGAAACCATTCTCCTTTTTATTTTTATTATGGTTGCAATAATAAATTCTAATTTATCTCCCTATTTTTTAGATTATACCAACCTTATGAACACAACTTTTAATTTTATAGAAAAAGCCATAATCGCTCTTCCCATGATATTTGTAATCATATGTGGTGATATTGACATTTCTGTTGCCTCAATTATAGCTTTATCTTCGGTTTTTATGGGCATGGCCTCCCAGGCCGGAGTTAATACTTTTGGGTTGGTTGCGATAGGACTTTTTTCAGGTTCAGCGGCAGGTTTTTTAAATGGTTTCATTATAACAAAATTTGGAATTCCCGCAATTGCTGTTACCCTGGGAAGCATGTCTTTGTTTAGAGGTATTGCTTATGTAATTCTTGGAGATAAGGCATTTACCAAGTACCCGACATCTTTTGCTTTTTTTGGACAGGGATACATTGGGAATACTATGATTCCTTTTGAATTGATCCTTTTTTTCATACTTGCTATAATTTTTGGCATAATTTTGCATAAAACTACTATGGGACGGAGGGTATTTGCCATTGGAAATAATTCTACTGCTGCTCGTTTTTCAGGGATACCTGTAAACAGAATACGTCTTATTATTTTTACAGTTACCGGTCTCTGTTCAGGATTAGCTTCAATCTTGCTTACTTCGCGGATTGGAAGTACCCGTCCGAATATTGCTTATGGATGGGAGCTTGAGATTATTACTACAGTTGTGCTGGGTGGGGTAGCTATTACCGGGGGTAAAGGAAATATTTTTGGCGTAGTCATTTCCATTTTTATAATTGGATTTCTTAAGTTCGGAATGGGCTTAATCAATGTTCCCGGTAAAGTTATGAATATTATTATAGGATTATTGTTAATCTTAGCAATTATGCTTCCGGAATTACTTAAAAGATTAAAACCTAAAAATAGTTTTAGTAATATTAAAAAATAAATTTTTAGGAGAAGGTTGATGAAAAGAGTAGCATTTAAAATGAAATTAAAAGTGGGACATGAGGAAGAATATAAAAAAAGACATGATGAAATATGGTCTGAACTTAAAGAAAAATTATCCAGAGTGGGAATTTATGATTATTCCATATTTCTTGATAAAAAAACACTTACTCTCTTTGCGGTACAAAAATTGAAAGATAATAATACAGTTGAAGAACTTCCTTCAAAAGAGATAATGAAAAAATGGTGGGATTATATGAAAGATATTATGGAAACAAATCCAGATAATTCCCCGGTTACTGCCTCTTTGGAAGAGGTTTTTCATATGGATTAAAGATGTTCTTGTTAAATAAATATACAAAGAAAGAATAATCAAAACTATCTCGTTTATTAAAAAAAGTGACAATAGATAATACAAGGGATGTAATATTTTTAGAAAATATTTTACGAGAGAAGAGCTTTTTGTAATAATATAAAAAATAAACAGCGTAAGAAGTTAATAACTATGAGAGGGGAATGGAAAATGAAGAAATGGCAGAATATTAAAGTTAAGACTTTGCGTAAACTGGTAAAGCTTTCAAATATTCTTGGAAGAGAAAACTATCATCTTGCAATTATTGGAGAAGGCAATACTTCGGCTAAAGTTGAGGTAAAAGATATTGCCGGTAGTTTTTATATAAAAGCAAGTGGGACCCGGCTTGCAACTGTAACCGAGAATGATTTTGTTCAGGTTTATTTTGAACCGATTATGCAGCTTATAAATATGGAGAATCCTAATGCTGAAGAAATTAATTACATCTTTGAAAAAGCCAAAGTGGATAAAAAATACCAAGCTACCCCCTCTGTGGAAACCTTATTACATGCTATTTGCCTTAATCTGGAGGGAGTAAATTTTGTTGGCCATACTCATCCCACAGCAGTGAATAGATTGACCTGTTCAAAGAGTTTCCCGGAGAATCTTAAAGGGAGAATTTATCCTGATGAAATTGTTCTACTGGGAAAAGAATCGGTTTTTATTCCTTATACAGATCCAGGAGTTAAACTTGCTCAAAAAGTAAAAAAAGAAATTGAAATATTTTTAGATAAACATGGAGAGAGGCCTAAATCTATTTATTTTCAAAACCATGGATTTGTTGCTTTAGGATCTACTCCTGCGGAAGTAGAGAATATTACCTTAATGGCAGATAAGGCAGCGGAAATTCGTTTTGGAGCATTACTTACAGGAGGTATAAACGCTTTTTCTGAAGATATGGTAACCTATATTGCTGAAAGAACAGACGAAAAATACAGACAAAAGCTATTTGAAGAATAGAGATAGAAGGAGTAGTGTGATGCAAAAATTCATAGCTATTGATATTGGCGCAGAAACCGGGAGAGTGATTGTTGGTGATGTATCAAAGATGGAAATAATATATCGTTTCCCCAATAATTTAGTAAAGGTTAAAGATAGTATTTTTTGGGATATTCTGGGAATATTCAATGAGATAAAGAAAGGTTTAAAGAAAGCTTTTAAAAAATATCCCAATCAGATAGTGAGTATTGGCATTGATACCTGGGGAGTTGATTATGTTCTTTTGGATGATGATGGTGATATTCTGGGAAATCCCTATCACTATCGAGACAAGAGAACAGATAATATAATGGAGGAAGCATTTAAAATTATATCCAGAGAAGAAATTTTTGCAGAGACTGGCATTCAATTTATGCAGCTTAATACTATCTATCAACTATATTCATTTGCAAAGAAAAAACCTCAAATCTTTGAAAATGCA
>DAOUTX010000009.1 GCA_030668465.1 Atribacterota bacterium
CCAGGACAACATTAGTCATTGATCATTTAACTCATCAGTTGTGGATAATTATAAATAATCCATTAAATGGGCTTTCTAAAGAGGTGGCTTACAATAAGGCGGTGAAACAGATTGAAAGAATTATAGCTCAAATTAAAAAACCATTATCTTTAGAAGAATTGAAAAAGAAGGGTAGAAAAAATAACAGAGGAGACAATAATATATTAAAAAGCAATGTTACGCGAGAAGAATTTATTGAAAAAGTGAAAAGGGCTAAGGAATATATTTTAGCGGGAGATATTTTCCAGGTAGTGTTATCACAATGTCTTACCAAAAAAACAGGGCTTCATCCATTTGAAGTTTATCGTTCTTTGCGGAGTTTGAATCCTTCTCCTTATATGTATTATTTGAATTTTGGTGAAATACAGATAGTCGGAGCATCTCCAGAGCCACTGGTTCGTTTGACTGAGGAATTAGCAGAAGTTAAACCTATTGCTGGGACACGCCCAAGGGGGAAGACCGAAATGGAAGATATAGAATTAGAAAAAGAGATGTTAAAAGACGAAAAAGAACGGGCAGAGCATACTATGTTGGTAGATTTAGCTCGAAATGATTTAGGTAGAGTTTGTTGTCCTGGAACGGTGAAAGTGAGTACTTTCATGAAGGTAGAAAAATTTTCTCATGTAATGCATTTAGTTTCAGAAGTGGAAGGTAAAATTCAACCAGAGAAGGACGCTTTTGATGTGTTAGAGGCTTGTTTTCCGGCGGGAACAGTTTCAGGGGCGCCAAAAGTTCGGGCAATGGAGATTATTGATGAGTTAGAACCTAATTGCAGGGGGCCTTACGCAGGAGCTGTTGGGTATATCAGTTTTAATCAGAATATGGATACTTGTATTACTATTCGCACCATTATATTTAAGGGGAATCAAGCTTACATTCAGGCAGGAGCTGGCATTGTAGCAGATTCAATTCCAGAAATGGAGCATAAAGAAACTTTAAACAAATCTATGGCCTCGCTTAAGGCTATAGATTTGGCAGAGAATTTTTAAAATGTAACATTTAGTACCTGGCACTAAATGTTACATTAGCAAAGGAGGGAGTAAGAATGATATTAGTAATTGATAATTATGATTCTTTTACTTATAACTTAGTTCAATATTTAGGTGAGTTAGGTATGGAAACTGAAGTGTATAGAAATGATGAGATAACCTTAAAGGAAATTGCAAAAAAATCCTTGATTGGAATAGTAATTTCTCCAGGCCCCTGTACTCCTAAAGAAGCTGGAATTTCGGTAGAAGCAGTTCAAGAACTGGGGAATAAAGTTCCTATTTTGGGAGTTTGTTTGGGTCACCAATCTATTGGAGTAGCCTATGGGGGCAGTATAATACCCGCAAAGAAGTTAATACATGGCAAAACCTCTTCCATTTATCATAACCAAAAGGGTATATATTTAGGAATAGATAATCCATTTATAGCCGGGCGTTATCATTCTTTGATTTTAGATCCACTTTCCTTGCCTCCCTGTCTTGAAATTACTGCTCGTACAGAAGATGGCACGGTTATGGGAGTCCGCCATAAGGAATATTCCGTAGAAGGTGTACAATTTCACCCTGAATCCATTTTAACCTCATCAGGGAAGAATATTTTAAAAAATTTTATAACTATCGCTGAAAAATTTAAAAGATAATATTTTCAGAAAGTAAGGAGAGAAGACAATGAATAAAGAGATATTAAATAAGATAGTGACAGGAGAAAGCTTAAACGAAGAAGAAGCTTATGAAACAATGAATGAAATTATGCAGGGGATAACTACCCCAGCCCAAATTGCTAGTTTCTTAACAGCTTTGCGAGTGAAAGGAGAGACAGTAGAGGAGATTACCGGATGTGCCCGAGCAATGAGGGAAAATGCTGTCTCTTTAAAAGAAACTTATCCTTTGGCAGTAGATACTTGTGGTACTGGTGGGGATACTAAAGGGACATTTAATATTTCTACAGTTGCTGCTTTTGTAGTAGCCGGAACAGGGGTAATGGTGGCAAAACATGGTAATAGAGGAGTATCTAGTAGAAGCGGAAGCGCTGATGTTCTGGAGGCACTGGGAATAAATATTAATTTAACTCCTTCTCAAGTTGAAGAGTGTTTGCAAAAACTTGGAATTGCTTTTTTCTTTGCGCCCGTCTTTCATCCAGCAATGAAGCATGCAATAGGGCCTCGAAAGGAAATAGGTTTTCGCACTATATTTAATCTGCTTGGTCCTCTTACAAATCCAGCAGGGGTGAAACGACAGATATTAGGAGTTTATGATCCCGATATTACTGAATTGATCGCTGGCGTGTTAAAGAGACTTGGCGCTCAAAATGCGATGGTAGTATGTGGAGAAGGTGGAATAGATGAAATATCTATTACTGGTTTTACAAAGATTACTCAAATTAAAAATAAAGAAATAACGACTTATTATATTAGGCCAGAGGACTTTGGCTTACGCCGATATGAATTAAAAGACATTAAAGGAGGAGATGCCAAAGTTAATGCCGGAATTACTTTAAGTATTCTAAGAGGAAAAGATGGTCCTCAACGGCTAATAGTCATTGTTAACGCTGCAGCAGCATTAATAATAGGGGGCATGGCTAAGGATATGAGAGATGGAATAAAAATAGCGGCAGAAACTATTGACTCAGGAACAGCCTTAAAAAAATTAGAGGGTTTAAGAGAGTATACTAAGAGGTTGATTTGATGAATATGTTAAAAGAGATTATAAAACAAAAACATGAGGAAATAAGACAAGATAAAAAGAATTTTCCTTATAAATTTTTACTTCAACTGATAGAGGAAGGATTATCCCCTACTCGAGGTTTTTTTCGAAAGCTAAATTCTTCTTCCACTATATCAGTGGTTACAGAGCTTAAATTTGCTTCTCCCTCGAAAGGAATAATCAGCGATAAGAAAAAAAATTTAGAAAAAATTATTCAAATTTACACAGCCAATGGGGCCTCAGCTATTTCAGTTTTAACTGAAAAAAAATTTTTCAATGGAGACCCGGGTTACATTCGACGAGCAAAAGAAGTAACTAATTTACCAATTTTACGAAAAGATTTTATTTTAGATGAATATCAAATTTTTCAGTCTCGTTGTTTGGGGGCAGATGCCATATTGCTTATTGCTCGCCTTTTAGATGAACCGACTTTAATACGTTTTCAAAAGATAGCTTCTTCTTTAGGGATTGATTGTTTAGTGGAAGTGCATAATAAAGAAGAGCTAATAAAAGCTACAACAGCTGGGTCAAAGATTATAGGAATTAATAATCGCAATTTAACGGATTTTTCTATTGATTTATCAGTTACAACCAGGTTGAGTTATCTGGTTCCTCAGGATTGTTTAGTGGTTAGCGAAAGTGGGATCAAATGTCACGAAGATATAAGAAGGTTAAGTCTATGTGGAATAGATGCGATATTGGTTGGAGAGGTTTTGATGACTGCTCGTAACCCCGGCGATAAATTGCAAAAGCTGACAGGAGTAGAAAAAAAGAAAAGGGAAAAGCAGATATATGTTGGTTAAAATTTGCGGAATAAAAGATATAAAGAATGCCTTGGTGGCAGTGGAAAATGGGGCAGATGCTTTAGGTTTTGTTTTTGCTCCGAGTTCCCGACAGCTTACCCCGGAGAAGGCAAAAAAAATTACGGATACTATTCCTGCGGGCTTGTTACGAGTGGGGGTTTTTGTGGATGCTCCAATTTCTTTAGTAAAGGAAATTGCAGAATATTGCGCCTTAACGATTCTTCAATTACATGGTAACGAAAGCGTAGATTACTGTCGACAATTTAAAAAGCCAGTAATAAAAGCAATTAGGGTAGGAGAGAGGGGAAATTTTTATCCTGCCCCGGAACTATATAAGAAGACGGTGAAGGCTTTTTTAGCAGATACATATCAACCACACAAAAGTGGAGGGACCGGGTTATCCTTTCCCTGGAGAGAGGTGGATAATATTAGAAAATATGGTCCGGTAATTTTGGCTGGAGGTCTTAACTCATACAATGTTTATCAAGCCCTTAACATTGCCAGGCCTGATGGAGTAGATGTAAGTAGTGGAGTAGAAACAGATGGTCGTAAAGATAGTAAAAAAATAAAAAGGTTTATTAAAGAAGTAAAGAGGTGGGAAAATGAAAAAGGTATTACCCGATCAAAGAGGATATTTCGCTGAATTTGGCGGAAAATATGTGCCAGAGACTTTAATGCCAGCCCTATCTGAACTTGAAACTGCTTATCTGGAGGCAAGGGAAGACGAAGATTTCCAGAGGGACTTACAATATTATTTTGAGAATTATATTGGGAGGCCTTCTATTCTCTATTATGCAAAAAGATTAACCGAAGAGTTAGGAGGGGCTAAAATTTATTTAAAAAGAGAAGATTTAAATCATACTGGTGCTCATAAAATTAATAATACTATCGGACAAGTCCTTTTAGCCCGGAAGATGAAGAAAAAACGGATTATTGCTGAAACTGGAGCTGGCCAGCATGGTGTTGCTGTGGCTACAGTAGCCGCTTTATTTGGTTTCTCCTGTGCGGTGTATATGGGAGAAGTAGATATAAAACGGCAAGCCCTTAATGTTTTTCGAATGAAGCTTTTAGGGGCAGAAGTAATTCCAGTTAGATCAGGGAGCAAAACCTTGAAAGATGCGGTGAATGAGACAATTAGAGATTGGGTGACAAATGTGAGAACTACCTATTATATTATCGGTTCGGTAGTTGGTCCTCATCCTTATCCGATGATGGTAAGGGACTTTCAATCAATAATTGGAAAAGAGGCCAAGGAACAGATTATAGCAATTGAAGGATGTTTACCTGATTATTTGGTGGCATGCGTAGGTGGAGGCAGTAACGCTATGGGACTATTTTATGAATTTAAAGATGACCAGGAAGTAAAAATGTTTGGAGTTGAGGCTGCGGGGCAGGGCTTAACCACTCAAGAACACGCGGCCACTCTTGGTGTTGGAGATATAGGGATACTTCACGGGGCAAAGAGTTATCTTTTACAGGATGAAAATGGACAAATAAAAGAGGCTTATTCTATATCAGCTGGTCTCGATTATCCTGGTGTCGGTCCTGAACATGCTTATCTAAAGAAAACTGGTCGGGCTACCTATGTATCGGCTACTGATAATGAAGCTTTAAAAGCATTTCAATTGCTTTCTCGAACAGAGGGAATTATTCCCGCTTTAGAAAGTGCTCATGCCCTGGCTTATTTGCCAAACTTAATACCCAAGACCAAAAAGGAAGAGGTTGTGGTAGTCTGTCTTTCCGGTCGGGGAGATAAAGATACAGAAGTAGTTATTGATAAATTGGGGGTAGAATAATGAGAATCGAGAAAAGTTTACGCAGATTAAGAGAAAGAGGAAGAAAGTCTTTAATCATATATATAACAGCAGGGGATCCTAATTTAAAAGCAACTGAAGAATTGGTTTATAGTATAGCTGAGGCGGGGGCTAATGTAGTAGAATTAGGCATACCTTTTTAAGATCCTTTGGCAGACGGACCTACCATCCAACAGGCTTCTCAGCGTGCCTTGAACGGAAAAGTGACTATTCCCAAAATATTAAACATAATAGAAAAAATACGGAAAAAGTCTTCGGTTCCAATTGCTCTAATGACCTACTATAATCCTATTTTTTATTACGGTTTGGATCGTTTTGTAGCAGGTAGCAAGGCAGTTGGCGTGGACGGTCTTATTGTTCCTGATCTGCCTTTAGAGGAGAGCAAAGAATTACGGGGCATTGCCGAGAGGTTTGGGATAGAATTAATTCCCTTTATAACTCCTACTAGTACCCCAGAAAGAATTGATGCAATCACTAAAGTGGCTCGGGGTTTTATTTATTGTGTTTCTGTTACAGGAGTAACCGGGATAAGAGAAAACCTTTCTTTGGATGTAGCGGAGATGATAAGAAAAATTCGTCCTTATACGGATATTCCGTTGGCAATAGGCTTTGGTATCAGCAATGTTAAGCAGGCCAAGGAGATGATAAAATATACTGATGCAATAATTGTGGGGAGTGCAGTGGTTAAAATAATAGAAAATTATCAAAATGATTTATCTGTGCTGTTAAGGCAAGTAAGAATCTTTGTCAAATCTTTGAAAGAGGCAATACAATAACGGAAGAAATATAGTATAAATATAAATGTAGTTATAATAAGATTAAAAAATTTTGTTAGCTAGTTCTAAAAAATATGATTTTATTTTTTATTAATGAGGAGTAAAAGAGGTATACGAAATATAAATGACATATTTGTTGGAAGAAAACGGCGGGGTGCAATTTTTTTTATGATTTATTGTTGACAATATACAATCGACAAGGTAAAATACAATTAGGAATGGTTAAATCTTCGAAGAGAAGGGGAGAAACATGAAAGAATATTTTGAAGATTTGGGAAGCTATTTATCCCTCAAAGATAGAGCCTATCAGAATATAAAATTTCAGATTATAATAGGTACTTTAAAACCGGGTACCCGTTTACTGGAAGAAGAATTATCAAAAGCAATGAATATAAGTAGAGCTCCCATTAGAGAAGCCTTTAGTAAGTTGGAAAAAGAGGGATTTGTCACCATCATTCCTCGAAAAGGAGCAGCAGTTGCCAAGATTACTGCTCAGGCAATAGAAGATATCTTTGAAATTAGAGAATCTCTGGAATCCTTGGCGGTTAAAAAATCTATCGGGGAAATATCTATAGAGAAATTAGAAAAAGTCGGAGATGGATTTAAAAAATTTATAAATAAACCTACCAATGCTGAAAATTGTATTCAGTATTTAGCTCTGGATAAAAAATTCCATGATCTTCTTAGTCAAAATTGCGGGAACAAAAAACTTATTGAATTATTAGCTAACCTACAGGAACAGATCCATTGGTTGCGGAATATCTCTCTTAAAGGAATTACTTTTTCTGGTTCGGTAAAAGAACATCTGGCTATAATAGAAGCTTTAAAGAAAAATGATATAAAACTGGTTATTAAAGCCTTGCTTTTACATTTAGAGAGAGCTAAAAGGTCTTCCCTTGGGGAAATTAATTCCTGGAGTAATATCTCGAAATAGGTTAAATTAAATAGCAGAAGATGTTTTTGTAATTTATATTTTTCTATTGTTTATTTTAAAAAGGAAAATTTATATGAAGACAAAGAATAATCGTTTTGATGTGGTTATAATTGGTGCCGGAGTAATTGGTTGTGCTATTGCCAGGGAATTATCTAAATACAAAGTTAACGTTGCAGTTTTGGAAAAAGAAGATGATGTCGGTTGGGGGATAAGCTGCCGAAATAGCGGGGTAGTTCATGCCGGTTTTAATAATAAACCCGGCACTTTAATGGCTCAATTTTGTGTGGAAGGGAATAAATCTTTTGCAGAACTTTGTAGCCAACTTGATGTTCCTTATAAAAAGATAGGGAAATTAGTAGTTGCCAAGAAAAAAGAAGAGATTAAAGGTTTGCAAAAATTAAAACAACAGGGTGATACAAACGGAGTAGATAACCTACAAATTATTGACCTTAATGAAGTGAAAAGATTGGAGCCCAATATAGAAGGAATTGCAGCTCTTTATTCTCCTGAAACTGCCATTACCTCCCCTTATCTATTAACCATTGCTCTTGCTGAAAATGCCCTGGATAAGGGTGTTTCCTTCTTTCTAAATACCGAAGTGAAAAGTATTATCAGATTAAACAATTCTCATTTTAGAATTAAAACTAATAAAAGAGAATTTACTTCTTCTTATGTAATTAATAGTACCGGAATATATTCCGATTATATAGCTCGAATGGTAGGAATAAATAAATATCGTATTTATCCCTGCCGGGGAGAGTATCATATATTAGATAAAAATGTTTCCTGGCTAATAAATCACCTGGTCTACCCTGTTCCTCAAGCTGGGGTCGGAGGTTTAGGAATTCATCTAACTCCTACCATTGATGGAAATATTTTGGTAGGTCCGAGCAATGAATATATTAAAAGCAAAGATAATCTTTCAGTAACCTCCTCAGTAATGAAAGTGCTCTCTTCTGAAGCTCGTGAATTTTTACCTTTAATTTCACCCGGATATATCATTCGTAGTTATTCCGGCCTCCGTGCCAAGCAGGCTCCTTCTTCTGAAGGAGGATTTTGGGACTTTGTAATAGAGGAAAGTGGTATAGTTAATAATTTTATCAATTTAATCGGCATTGAATCTCCGGGATTAACAGCTGCCCAGCCTATCGCCAAAAGAGTAGTGGAAATTATTAATAAAAAAGAAAGATTAGATTTTGATCCCAGCTTTAATCCCTTCAGAAAAGGTATTCTACGATTTGAAGAGCAGAATGAAGAGACCAAGAAAACCTTAATCAAACAAGAGCCAGATTACGGAGAGATAGTCTGCCGCTGTGAGAAGGTTACCAAAAAAGAAATATTAGAGGCAGTCAATAATCCCTTAGGAGCAAGAAGTTTGATTTCTATTAAATATCGAACTCGAGCCATGATGGGCCGATGCCAGGGAGGATATTGTCAGAATAGAATCATGGAAATATTAAGAGAATCTTTTAAACTCAGTCCCCAGGAAATTACTTTAAAAGGAAATAATTCTTATCTATTAACCGGATACAGAAGCAATGAGGTTAGTAAATCATGCCAGAAAGAGAAGTTATTATCATTGGAGGAGGAGCTGCTGGTTTAGCTGCAGCAGTTGCCTGTAAGCAAAAAGGAATAGAGGATATTCTGATTATCGAACGGGGAGACTATTTGGGGGGTATATTACAACAGTGTATTCATGATGGGTTTGGACTGGAAAAGTTTCACACTTCCCTGGCCGGTCCGGAGTATGCTCAAAGATATATTGACCAGGTGAAAGAGAAAGAGATTTCCTTTTTATTAAATAGTATGGTAGTAAGTTTAACCCCTCAAAAAGAGGTTATAGTGGTAAATAATAATGGATTAACCCACTATCAGGCCAGGATAATTATTCTGGCTATGGGCTGCCGTGAGCGAACCCGGGGAGCTATCGGTATACCGGGAGCACGCCCATCCGGTATCTATACTGCCGGAGCAGCACAAGAGCTGATTAATTTGAAGAACTATATGATAGGAGAAAAAATAGTAATCTTGGGATCAGGAGATATCGGCCTGATTATGGCCCGTCGCCTAACCTTGGAAGGGGTAGAGGTAATAACCGTAGCAGAGAAACTTCCCTACAGTAGCGGTCTTCCCCGAAATATTAATCAATGTCTCTATGATTTTGATATCCCTCTTTTATTAAGTCATACTGTAATTGATATAGAAGGGAATGGGCGCTTATCAGGAGTTACCATCGCCCAATTAGGCAAAAGAGGAGGAATTATTCCCGGAAGCAGGAGAAAGATAGCTTGTGATACCCTACTCCTCTCTGTAGGTTTAATTCCGGAGAATGAGCTTTCTCGTGAAGCAGGAATAATTCTGGACAATATAACCGGTGGACCGCAAGTTGATGAGAGGGGGCAGACCAATGTTCCGGGCATATTTGCCTGCGGGAATGTTCTGCAGGTGCACGATATCGTGGACAACGTATCTTTAGAAGCCGAATATATAGTAGAGGGAGTAGCAGAATACCTGGAAGGAAAATTAAACAAAGAACGGGAGATTAAAGTAGAATTAGAAAAAGGCTTAAGACATGTTGTTCCACAAACCCTGATCAGGTTTAAAGATACTATCTTTTCCTTTCGGGTTAATCAGCCGGGAGAAAAGAAGGTTTTAGTATTTACTGATGGTAAAAGAGTAATCAAGAAAAAATTCTTAAGACGGGTAAACCCGGCAGAGATGATTAGAGTAAAATTAATCTCTTCAGAATTAGAAGAGATAAAAACATTAAAGGTAAGGTTGGTCTAATAATGGAGAAAGAATTTGTCTGTATAATTTGTCCTAATGGATGTCTAATAAAAGTAGAATACGAAGGGACGAATATTAATAATATTAAAGGGGATGAATGCTCTGAAGGAAAAGACTATGTAAAAAACGAAATTACTAATCCCTTAAGAGTATTCACCGGTTCTATTTTGGTAGAGAATGGAGATTTCTCTTTGATAAGCGTAAAGACTCATGTTCCTATTCCTAAAAAATATATAAAAAAAATTGGAGAGATTACTCGCCGGATTAAAGTGGATGCTCCTATTGAGATTGGCCAGGTAGTAGCTTCTAATTTATTAAATGAGAATATAGATTTAATAGTAACCAGAAAGATTGAAAAGAAAAAATCTTTATCATCTTAATGAAATTGTACTTAAAAAAATACTATTAAAACAGGTTATTGGAGAATTTGGGAATTTTGTTTAAAAATTGTTTGACTACTGAGGGCTTTTAATATATTATTAAGAAAAATAAAATAAAAGTTACCCTTTTAAATTAGTTCAGAGAGACTAATAAGGGGATAAAAAGAGAAAATTATATCTTCTTATTAGCGATTAATAAGAGGATATTTTATTATGTAAAATAAAATGTGACTTCCTTTAACATCAGTCCAGTGAGGCTGATAAGGAAAAGTTATTACCCCCTTATCAGCCAGATTGAGTTGTAAGGGGGTTTATTATTTAAATATGCAAAACATGTGCGACAGAAAGGAGGTTTTAAGAAATGGGTACACAGGAAAAAACTGTGGTGATGGGGAAAAGTGAAATTAAACGGACCTTGGTAAGAATTGCCCATGAGATAGTAGAAAAAAATAAAGGAGTAAGTAATCTTGCCCTTATCGGGATAAGGACCAGGGGAGTTTTCCTGGCTAAAAGATTAGCACAGGAAATTTTTAAGATAGAAGAAAAAGAAATCCCGGTAGCAACCTTAGATATAACTCTCTATCGGGATGATTTGTCTTTAGTTGCTCGTCAACCTCTGGAGCTCAAAACAGAAATACCTTTTGATATTTCGCAGAAGAAAATAGTACTGGTTGATGATGTCTTATATACCGGAAGGACAATAAGGGCAGCAATGGATGCCATAGTGAATTTGGGAAGACCTCAAGTAATTCAATTAGCGGTTCTTATAGATAGAGGACATCGGGAATTGCCTATTCGGGCAGACTATATCGGTAAAAACCTCCCTACTTCGAAGAAAGAGATAGTGAAAGTTAAGTTAAAGGAAGTAGACGGGGAAGACAAAGTAGGAATAGTGATAAAAGACACAGAATAGCGTAAGAATAAATTCGTATCGCTTTAGGTGCCTCTTTTGTCATTGCGAGGAGCTTTAGCGATGAAGCAATCTCAATCCGGGATTTCCGCGCTCCCTTCGTTCGCTCGTAATGACAGAAAAGTCCGAAAACAGTTTTGAGTTTTGAATTATGGTTTTTCGCTTTTCGCTTTAAATTTTTAGTTTAATAATGTAGAGACAAGATGCATCGTGTCTATTTGATTCAACACGACATGCTGAGTTGTCAAATCGTTTTTAGATTAATTGGTCAATTGGTGAATTAAAAAAGAAGGTGAGTGCGATTTTAAATATTAAAGTAAAGATTTTATCCGGAAAAGAAGTTGTTCCCAACATTTATCTGATGAGGTTAAAAGCTCCAGAAATTACTCAAGATGCCCTTTCCGGACAATTTATCCATATTAAATGCAGTAAAGATAATTACCCCTTATTGCGCCGCCCCTTTAGTATTCACCGAATAGATAAAGAAAAAGGAGAGATATTTATCTTGTTCCAGGTAGTAGGAGAGGGCACAAAATTATTAGCCCAAAGAGTAGTAGGAGATGATTTAGATATCATGGGTCCTATCGGTAATGGTTTCAATATCTATCCCGAAAGTAGGAAAATTATGATAGTAGGAGGGGGAATAGGAGTCGCTCCTTTACTGGCTTTATGTGAAGAATCTATAAGGCAAGGTAAAGAAGTACGGGTTTTGATAAGTGCCTTGAAGAAAGAGTTGGTCATAGGAGAGGAAAGCTTCAGGAACTTGGGGGCAAAAGTAGATGTTGCTACCGATGATGGGAGTTATCAGCATAAAGGTCTGGTTACTGATTTATTAGAAGGAAGTATCAGAGAAGGATGGTTAGCGAATCAGATATTTGCCTGCGGGCCGAAATCTATGCTGAAAAAGATTGTGGAAATTTCTTTAGATGCCCATATTGATTGCCAGGTATCTTTGGAAGAACGAATGGCTTGTGGAATAGGTGCCTGCCTGGGCTGTGTTTGTAAGATAAAAACAAAGGATAAAAAAGAAGACAAAGTTAAATATGAATTTAAAAAAGTTTGCGAAGATGGACCCATCTTCGGAGGAAGTGAGGTGGTCTGGGATGATTGATAAGACCTGCCTGAAAGTGGAAATAGCTGGGATAAAGTTAAAAAATCCGGTGATGACTGCCTCGGGGACTTTTGGCTATGGCCAGGAATATGTCCCTTTTGTCGATTTAAACAGATTAGGTGCCATGATATTAAAAGGAATAACCTTAAAACCAAAGATGGGGAATCCACCTCCTCGAATTATAGAGACCCCTTCGGGGATGCTTAATGCTATCGGCTTACAGAATGTAGGAGTGGAAATGTTAATTAGAGAAAAATTACCTTATTTACAAAAATTCAATACTCCGGTGATTATAAATATTTCCGGGGATACCATAGAAGAATATGTAGAGTTAGCCGAAAGGCTGGGAGAAGTATCTAAGGAGATGGGAGTTACCGGTCTGGAGGTCAACATTTCTTGTCCCAATGTCAAAAAAAGAGGTATGGTCTGGGGGACAGATGCTAAAGCAACTTATGAAATAATAAATAGTATACGGAAAACTACCTCTCTCCCTCTTATTGTAAAATTAACTCCTAATGTTACAAATATCAAAACAATTGCTCAAGCTGCTGAAGAAGCAGGAGCAGATGCCTTATCCCTAATAAATACTTTAGTGGGCATGACGGTAGATATTGATTCTCGCAAACCTAAATTAGCTAATATCAGTGGTGGCCTGTCTGGTCCGGCGGTAAAGCCGGTAGCCCTCTGGTTGGTTTGGCAGGTATTTCAGACGGTAAATATTCCGGTAATCGGGATAGGCGGCATAATAAAAGTTGAGGATGCCCTGGAATTTATCATTGCCGGAGCCCGGGCAATAGAGATAGGAACGGCGAATTTTGTAAATCCCAGGGTAACTATTGAAATTATAGAAGGAATAGAAAAATATCTTATAGAAAATAATATTAAAGATATAAATGAACTGGTAGGAAGTATGAAAATTTAATAAAAACAGGGGGAGAGAATATGGATTTGACGGCGAGAGAAAGATTGGTTCTGGCTCTGGATGTAGACGATTTTAAAAAAGCAGATGAATTGGTAGATAAATTGAGTAATTATGTAGGGGTCTTTAAAATTGGGAGCCAATTATTTACTGCTGAAGGGGCTAAGGTAGTTAATATGGTAAACGAAAAAGGAGGTAAGGTTTTTTTAGATTTAAAATTTCACGATATACCTAATACTGTTGCCCGGGCAGCAGAAGTAGCTGCTAAATTGGGAGTATATATTTTTAATGTACATACCTCCGGGGGATATGAAATGATGAAAGCAGCAGCAGAAGCGACTAAAAAAACCAGCCTTGCTTTAGGTATCAACAAACCTTTAATTTTAGGAGTAACTTTACTTACCAGTATCAATCAGGAAATTTTAGAAAAAGAGATAGGCATAAAAAAAGGATTAGAAGAACAAGTAGTTCATCTGGCTAAATTAGCCAAAACTGCCGGCCTTGATGGAGTAGTAGCTTCTTCCTGGGAGATTAAGAAAATAAGGAAGACCTGTGGGGAAGATTTTATAATTTTGACTCCCGGGATACGTCCCGCGGGCAAATCTTCCGATGACCAGAAAAGAGTAATGGCTCCCCGGGAAGCCATAAAATTAGGGGCTGATTTTTTGGTAATAGGAAGACCGATAAGAAATGCCGCCAATCCGGCTGAGGCCGCAAAAGAAATATTAAGTGAAATGGAGGGAAATTAAAAGATGATTATTAAAACAGAAGAGGTAATGAAAAAATTTGAACAAGCAGGAGCTATCCAGAAGGGGCATTTTAAATTAACTTCAGGAGTTCACAGTGATACCTATATCCAATGTGCTCAGATCATGCAACATCCTGAATTTATGCATAGCCTATGCAGCGAGTTAGGGAAGAAGTTTAGGGGAGATGATATTGATGTAATTGTCGGACCGGCAATCGGGGGTATTATTATGGCTCATGTGATGGCGCGAGTATTAGGACCCTGGGTGAGAGCAATCTTTACTGAAAGAGAAAATGGCAAGATGACCCTACGGCGCAGTTTTGAAATAAACCAGGGAGAAAAAGTATTAGTAGTAGAAGATGTTACTACCACCGGAAGTTCAGTAAGAGAAGTTATAGATATTGTAAAATCAAGACAGGGAAAAGTTGTAGGAGCAGGAGTATTAATTGATCGAAGCGGAGGGAAGGTAGATTTTGGAATAAAAA
>DAOUTX010000006.1 GCA_030668465.1 Atribacterota bacterium
TCTCCCAATCGGATCTATTATTCCATAATTCCTCTTGTTGTTTTGATTGTTTTCAGATTTATTATTTAGGGCAAATTTCTTAAGGAGAAATGTCTTATTTTGGGTAAAGGGAAATTCTTTATGAATATATTCCTTATGTTCATTTGTCATAACTAAAATTAAATCTGCTTTTTTAATCAGTTCTTCCTGTAATGCTTGAGCATGGTGTTGAGAAATATCGATACCCTGCTCAAACATAACTAAAATTGCTTCGGAAGTGGGACTCATACCCGGCAGAGCAGAAATTCCAGCTGATATAATATTTAATCTGCTATCATCCTCTGCTCTTTCTTTTAACATTTTTTTAAATATACCTTCCGCCATAGCGCTTCGACAGGTGTTACCGGTACAAACAAATAAAACGGTCTTAGTCATTCTATTTAAACTCCATTTATTGATTCATATCTCGTATCTAGTATAGCGCATAGGAAGATCGTTAGAACTAAAAAATTAAAAGCAAAACCATAATTTAAAATTTAAAAAAGATTTTTATTCTTTATGGGGCGTATGCAATACGCCTCTACTTCTATACACTACGCGCTATCTTCCTAAACGCTATACGCTAAACGCTCTACGCTAGTTATTTATTTTCTATGAGCTATTACTACTCTTTCTATCCCTAAATAATCATTTATAATTTCTATATTTTGATTAAAGCTATTCTCTCTAATAATTAATTCTTCCACTATTTTAGACTGATTTATTCCTACTTCTAATGCGACAAAACCGCTTTTTTTTAGATAATGAGGGCTTTTCTTTATAATTTTACGATAATATTCTAAACCGTCAATACCTCCAGATAAAGCAATCTTAGGTTCATTATCTTTTATTTCGGGTGGTAATAATTTAAAATTGTGAGAATTTATATAGGGAGGATTTGAAATAATTCCATCTAAGCTATTTTTTTCAATTCTACCCATAAAAGGTTCAAATAAATCTCCCTGTAGAAATATTATTTTATCTTTACAATTATGTTTTTGAGCATTTTTTAAGGCTACTTGCAAAGATTTTTTAGAAATATCGATTGCGTAGATGATAATATCTTCTATAAATTTAGCTATGCATATGGCAATTATACCTGTACCGGTTCCTAAATCTACTACCTTTAAATTATTAGAATATTTATAATTTTTTAATCTTTTAATAGCTTCGTTTACTAAAATCTCTGTTTCCGGTCGAGGGATTAAAACTCCTTTTTCTACCCAAAAATCCATCCCCATAAATTCTTGATGTTTAGTTATATATTGGAGAGGAATTCTATCTATTCTTTTTTGAATCTTTTCTTCTAATTGCGTTTTTTCTGTATTGTTTAATACTCTATCGTAATTTAAATATATTTCGCTCCTACTCATTTTCAGAAAATAATTTAATAGAATTTCCGCTTCTCTTCCTGGATTTATTATTCCCTTATTTTTAAATATTTTACAAATATTTTTTAAGGCTTGCCCTACAGTTTGAAATTTATACTTATTTACCCCATTATTTTATACTTCGCTGCTCTTTTTTAATTTTTCTGAAAGATTTACTACCAAATCATTTAAATATCCTTCTAATACTTTTTCTAAATTATGTAAATTTAAACCGATACGATGATCGGTAATTCTATTTTGGGGGAAATTATAAGTTCTAATTCTTTCACTTCTATCTCCTGTACCAACCTGGTTTTTTCTCTTCTTCGCAAGATCTTCATGTTTTTCTCTTTCTGCTTTATCTAAAAGTCTTGCTCTTAATATTTTTAAAGCCTTATCTTTGTTTTTGTGTTGGGATTTCTCATCCTGACAGGTAACTACCATTCCGGTTGGAACATGAGTAATTCTTATTGCTGAATCTGTAGTATTAACGCTTTGCCCTCCAGGACCGGTAGAACGAAAACGGTCAATTTTTAAATCATTTGGGCTAATTTCTAATTCTACCTCTTCTGCCTCAGGAAGTATTGCCACCGTAACAGTTGAAGTATGAATCCTTCCGCTTGATTCAGTTATAGGGACACGCTGGACCCGATGTACTCCACTCTCGTGTTTTAACTTTCCGTACACTTCTTTTCCTATTATGCTAAATATTATCTCTTTAAATCCTCCGATTCCGGTAGGGTTAGAACTCATTACATCAGTTTTCCATTCATTATTTTCTGCAAATCGAGAATACATTCTAAAAAGATCACCGGCAAAAAGTGCGGCTTCGTCACCTCCGGCGCCAGCTCTTACTTCTACTATACAATTTTTTTTATCGTGAGGATCTTCGGGGAACATAATTTCTTTTAATTCTATTTCCAAATTAATTTTTTTCTCTTTTAAATTTTCTAATTCTTCACTAATTAATTTTTTAAACTCTAAATCTTTTTCTTCCAAAAATAATTTTGAGTTTTCTTCAATCTCTTTTATTATTCCTTTGTATTCTTTATATTTTAAAACTGTTTTAGAAATATCAGAGTGCATCTTTGCGCATTCCTGAAACTTAGATTGATCGGCAATAATTTTTGGGTCAGAAAGATTTCTATTCAATTCTTCATATTTTTTTTCTAATTCTTCTAATTTTTTAAACATTGTTTATCTCTTCGGATTTTACATTTTTATTATCTTCTGGTAAAACACCTTTTAATGCTTTTATAGCCACTTCAATCTGAGCATCATCGGGTTCGCCGGTAGTAAGTTTTTGAAACCATAATCCGGGCGTCACCGCCCATTTTACAAAAGTTTTATTAATATTTTTTGCTGATAATTTTAAAATTTCGTAAGATAGACCGGCTATTAAGGGAATTATAGCAATCCTATAGGCTATCCTTAAAAGCAATGTTTGCTTCCCCAGCAAAGAAAATACTAAAATACTTATTACTAAAACTATAAAAATAAAGCTTGTTCCACATCGAGGATGTAAAGTACTGTATTTTTTCACATTATCAACACTGAGTTCTTCTCCTGATTCATAGGTATATATCACTTTATGTTCTGCTCCATGATATTCAAACACTCTTTTAATATCTTTTATTTTAGATATAAAAAACAGATAAGTTATAAATATCCCGATTCTTAACATTCCTTCGAACAAATTATATACAATTAAGTTGGAGAGATATTTATCTAAGTATCTGGCTATTGCCGTAGGAAAAACTATAAAAAAAACTATGAATAGTCCAAAAGCAATTAGAATTGTAAAAAACATTTCTACACTATTTATTTTTTCTTCTTCACCTGTTGCCTGTTCTGCAGAATAAGTTAATGCCTTCAAACCAAGAACCAACGACTCAACTAAATTAATTATTCCTCTAAAAATAGGCCATTTAAGAAATTTCATCTTGTTGGATAATGATTTTAATTTACCTATTTTTAAAATTATTTCTTTATCCGGTTTACGGACCGCAATGGCATATTTTAAAGGAGATCTCATCATTACTCCTTCAATTACCGCTTGACCTCCATAATTACAGTCAGCATTTTTCATTGTTATCCGTTTACTCCTTTTTCTTTATTTTTAGACCAGGGTTTACCACAGGATAATTCCCCTTCGGGGCAAGGTTCTAAAATGCAAAGCGGCCCGGCATTTTCAAATATAATTGGGGCAATTTTTTTAACTTTTCTTAGCATGTTCATAGCAACTTCTCTAATCTCCCATTGAGCTCTATTGCAACATCTTAATTTAAAGATATGCAGCAATTCCCGAGCATTTGCAGATATTATCATTTTAGTTGTAACCGCCTGTGGTAAAATATATCTTGCATCTTCTGCTTCTATATTATGATCTAATAATGATTGATAAATTCCATCTAATTCTTTTATAGCATCTATAAATATTTTAGCTAATTCTTTATCATTCGCGATAGATTTTGGAACAATATAAGGAAACCCCTCCTTATTTATTTTAACATATCTTTGGCTTTGTTGGGAAAAAGAGGCCAGCCGATGTCTTACTAATTGATGAGAAGTAACCCTGGATATTCCTTCTATAGCGAAAGTAAAAGTGACATGCTCTAAAACAGAATAATGTCCCAATTTCATTATTTTTTTAATTAAATTTATTATTGATTTATTGGTAAGTTCTTCTTCTAAGTTTTCGACGCTTAACGCAGAATAACATAATCTTGCTGACTGAGCTACTATTTTTTCAGGATCTTTAGTGTAATTTATCAATCTAACTTTCATAGAATTAACCTCACTTTGGTTAGCTGGTTACTTAGTTAGTTGGTTAATTAGTTTAAACAGCTAAAAACTAAAAGCACAAAACACAAACTTAAAACTTAAAATTAAAGAACTGTTATTATTTATTCTCTTAAATCTGCTTTTTTATTCTTTCTTGTCTTTTTTTAACTCTACGCTATACTTGCGTGCTGTACAGTAAAATACGATATACTACATACTAATTCGGCATCCGACTTCTATTTTCTTAACTAGCTAACCAGGTAACCAATTAACCAACTAACTAATTATATACGATATACGACATGCTAAACTACTCTTTAGGCACTACATGACATTTACGACATCTCGCCTCATAGCTTTCTTTTGCTCCAATTAATATGGTTGGATCACTATACTTTGCTGGCTGACCATTTACTAATCTTTGAGTCCTGGAAGCAGTATTACCACAAACTATACATATCGCTTGTAACTTATTTACATATTCTGCTACTGCAAGCAATTTAGGTATTGGGCCAAATGGTTCTCCCCTAAAATCCTGGTCTAAACCTGCAATGATTACCCTTTTCCCTCGATCGGCAAGTTCTTGGCAAATGGATACAATATCATCATCATAAAATTGAGCTTCATCAATAGCGATTACCTCAGTATCCGGTTCAATACTTTCTAAAATTTCTTTTGGCTTAGCAACATTTATAGCTTCAACCTTTGTGCCATTATGCGAGTAAATATACTGAACAGCGTATCTATTATCAATTGTTGGTTTAAATACCTGAACTTTTTTTTGGGCAATTTGAACTCTGCGGACTCTTCTTATTAATTCTTCACTCTTTCCGCTAAACATACTCCCACATATAACTTCAATCCAACCAATATTTCTGCTTTCACGCATTTCTTCCCTCCCTTACACCTTAAAATTAGTCGATAGTGAATAGTCGTTAGTTTAAAACTCAAAACTTTTTTCATATAAAGTATTGCTTTTGAAGTAGGGGGTTCCTATACAATTAAATAAATATAAAAAAAGAGCCTTACAAAAGCTCTGTTTTTTATATTTAAATAAATTCGCCATTTTATTACAAGTCTTCTCAAATAGTATGTCTTTTTCTTTCATGCTTTTATTCTTGTAATCATTTATCAAATTTTTTTTAATGTTATATTTATTTTTGAAATTATTTAAATTTTTTGTGATAGTTTCTTAATTAATTATCACTATCTTCGTCATTAGTTAAATTGTATTTTCTATTAAATCTCTCAACTCTTCCCGCAGTATCAATTATCTTTTGTTTACCAGTAAAAAAGGGGTGACAGACAGAACATATTTCTACTTTCATATTCTTTTTAGTAGAACCGGTTTCAAAGCTGTTACCGCAAGCACAACTTATTGTTGATTTTTCATATTTTGGATGTAGACCTTTTTTCATTTTTCTCTTCCTCTAACTTTCTTTTTTTTATATTCAATAGATTAAAAATATAAAGAATTATAACATATTATTATTTTAAGGTCAAAACTTAAGTCAGTATCGAGCATAAAGTATAGTAACAAGTAATCTGTAATGAGTAATAAGTTAAATTAGCAGTTAGTGAATAGTGAATAATATTTAGTAACCAAGCTAAAAATGAAAAGCGCAAAACTTAAAGCCATAGCCCAAAATTTAAAATTTAAATATATTGTTTTATCTATTGATTTCCATCTTTCTTATCTCGTATGCTATATGTTAAAAATGGAAAGATAAAGAAGCACAAACAGAACTTAAAATTTAGTACTGAGAAAAAGTTTTGAATTTTGAATTATGGTTTTTCACTTTTCGTTTTAAGTTTTTAGCTGTATGCTGGTAACAAAAAAATGTATTTAAAACTAACGACTAATTAGGGTTTACTGAAAAAGGAAATTCCTATTCAATTAAATTATAATATTTATTAAATATCTTGTTCTTTGATAGAATCTAAAAATTCTCGATTTTTCTTTGTCTTTTTTAATTTATTAATCACTAATTTCACCGCACCCAGAGAGGATTGTGAAGCCAATGCCCTTCTCAGTAACCATATTTTCTGTAAATTTTCCTTTGGTATTAGTAATTCTTCTTTTCGAGTACCAGATTTCCTAATATCAATTGCCGGAAATATTCGATTTTCAGAAAGCTCCCTATCTAGCCTTAATTCCATATTACCGGTACCTTTAAATTCCTCAAATATTACGTCATCCATTCTGCTTCCTGTCTCTACTAAAGCGGTTGCAAGTATAGTCAAGCTACCTCCCTCTTCAATATTTCTTGCTGCCCCAAAAAATCTTTTTGGCAAATAAAGAGCACTTGAATCTAAACCACCGGATAGAGTTTTGCCACTTGTTGGAATAGTCTGGTTGTAAGCACGCGCCAATCTCGTAATACTATCTAATAATATGACTACATCTTTCTTTTGCTCTACCAACCTTTTAGCTCTTTCCAGGACAATTTCCGCTACTTTTATATGATTATTTACGGGCTGATCAAAAGTAGAACTTATCACTTCTGCCTTTACCGATCTTTGCATACCGGTTACTTCTTCAGGTCTTTCATCAATTAATAAAACCATAAGGTTTATCTCTGGATGATTAACTGTAATTCCATTGGCAATCTTTTCTAATAAAATTGTTTTACCTGCTTTTGGAGGGGAAACTATAAGGCCTCGTTGACCCTTCCCAATTGGTGAAAATAAATCAATAAGTCGTGTTGATGTTCCATCTGCTCTATTTTCTAAATTAATCATCTCGTCTGGAAAAAGGGGGGTAAGATTTTCAAAGTCTATCCTTTCTTTAGATAATTCTGGATCTTCATGATTAACGGCTTCAATTTTTAACAGAGCATAATATCTTTCTCCTTCTTTAGGTGGCCTAACCTGTCCTGATACAAGATCACCAATGCTAAGATTAAACCTTCTTATTTGAGAAGGAGAAATATAAATGTCGTTGCCGCCGGGCAGGTATCCTGATGTTCTCAAAAAACCAAAACCCTCACTCATAATCTCCAAAATTCCCTCAGAAAACATATACCCCTTCTTTTCAGTTTCAGCTTGTAAAATTTTAAAGATCAGGTCCATTTTTTTTATTCTGGAAAAATTATTAATGTCATATTCTTTAGCAATTTTGCATAAATCACTAATTTTTTTTTCCTTTAATTCTGTTAAAAGCAAACTACAAAACCTCCCTTTTTAGTATAATTATAGTTTATAAATTATTTTGTATTTTTTAAGACGTTAATTTTAAATTAGTCGTTAGTGAATAGTGAATAGTCGTAAGCACAAGAAGACACGGCACGCCGCGCCTCTACTTTTCTTTTTTGGGGGGACAATGAATTGTGCCCTTCTTGTTTTTATTTTTTTGTTTGCTCTGTTAAGTAAGTATTTAAACGGGGCTTACATAAAAAGAAAATTTCTATATAATTAAATTAATATCATTGCTATTTTAAAAATGAATTTAGCAATAAATTGCTGGTGTGTAAAGCTATTTTTATCCTGTGAGATAAATAAATATTTTTCCACCGTACTTTTTAACAAAAATGATAATATTGAAGTAGTAAAAATATTTAGAAAATTCATTAAAAAGAGGGCTATTGAAGAGTTATCCTTCTAATATATTATATCTAAAGTCATTTTATCACTAATGTTTCATTATTACAAATTTTTTTATTATTTTTATTATTTAAAAACACCAAGTTAAAAATAGCATAAACATAAAGTCATGATCTCTGTCCCAACTTATCTATTAAGTGAACTGATGACTTTCTCTATCTCTCTAAACATTTTCGAATTAATTCCAGATCACTAGGCTTATCTAAATCAATCATTATCTCAGGATATGATATCATGGCGGCAACAGAATTATAACCAAGTATATCAGTTACCCTTTTTTCTATTTCCTCAAAGGTTAAAGTTTTAAATAAAAATTTTAATATAAGCTTAATGCCTAATATTTTAACATATTTCCAGGTAGCTTTCCTATTATCAAATAATTCTTTAATTAATTTTTTATTTTGAAAAAATACTTCTGGTTTAAAAAATGCAATATTTCCTCCACAGAATGTCCCTTCTTTCATTTTTACATAAGTTCTCTTCGTTTCAGGGTACTTTTTCATAATATTTTCTTTGGTGATTAAGGGATAACCAATTTGAGCTTTTCTCTTTGTACATATTCTTAAAAATTCATTAATTGCTTCAGGAGTAATCAGGGGAATATCAGAGCTTAAAAGCAATAAATTGTTAGCAGAATTAAAATAATTTAACCCAATCTCCATATTTTCAAGTATAGAATTTCCGGGGTTTAATATTTCATCCACTTTTTTACCTATATAAGGATAAAGTTCATTTTTTGGACCCACCACTAAAATTCTATCAATGTTTTCTGAATTATTTAACGCATCAACAATATAATCAATCATGGGTTTGCTATCTAACCTAATTAGAGCTTTGTTGTCCACATTCTCAGCAATTTCTAAGGGTCCTTTTTCTTTTGCACCTGCTAATATCAAAGCATTAAACATTTTTTTTCACCTGTCTTTCATTTTAGAGCCAAAAGCCTATTTCAGATAGCGCTATTCGTTTTTCGCTTCTTTCCTCTACCGCTATAAACGCTACACGCTCCGCGCTATTTTTCCTTACTTGCATCTTGCAACCTTTTTTCTCTCCTTCTTTCCTCAACATATACTATATACTGTTTTTTTATTTCTTGACTAAATACTATTCACTATTCACTATCGACTATTTTTTATCGCTGCTTTTATAAATTCTCTAAATAACGGGTGAGCCCGGTTAGGTCTTGATTTGAATTCGGGATGGAATTGCACCCCTATAAACCAGGGATGATTCGGAAGCTCAACAATCTCTACTAAATTTAAATCCTGATTTAAGCCGCTAAATCTTATACCGTGTTTGGAAAAATCATTCTTGTATGAATTATTAAATTCGTATCTATGCCGATGTCTTTCATAAATCATTTCTTGGTTAAATATTTCTAAAGCAAGGGAATTTTTTTCTAATTTACAAGAGTATGTACCTAAGCGCATAGTGCCACCTTTTATTTTTATTTTCTTTTGTTCCGGTAAAAGATCAATTACGGGAAATGGTGTTTTGGGATCAAATTCTGAGCTATTAGCTCCTTCTAAATTTATTACATTTCGAGCAAGCTCTATAACGGCACATTGCATTCCTAAACAAATTCCTAAAAAAGGTATTTTATTTTCCCTTGCATATTTTACTGTTTCAATTTTACCCTCTATCCCCCTTTTTCCAAAACCGCCCGGTATCAGGATTCCATTAACATCTTTAAAAAGATTTTTTGGGGAATGTTTTTTTACTTCATCAGAATCAATTCTTTTTATTTTTACTCTACAATCATTATCGATTCCACCATGGAGAAGTGCTTCGGTAATACTTATATAAGCATCTTTTAAGCTAATATATTTTCCCACCACTCCAATATTAACTTCTCTTTTGGGATGATATATTTTATCAACCATGTTTCTCCAATTTTGTAAATCAGGACCCTGGCATTTTAAATTTAACAACTTTACTATTAAATCTCCCAGCTTTTGTTCTTCAAATACTATTGGTACTTCATAAATAGATTTAACGTTTATTGCTTCAACTATTGCCTCATTCTTAATATCACAAAACAAGGATATTTTATTTTTTACCTCTTCGGAAAGTTTTGATTGACAGCGGCAGATAACAATATCTGGTTGAATACCAATTTCTCTGAGCTCTCTTACGCTGTGTTGTGTAGGTTTTGACTTTAACTCTTTGGCAGCTTTAAGATAAGGAACAAAAGTAACGTGTACATACAGAACATTTTCTTTGCCTATATCATTTCTAAATTGCCTGATGGCTTCTAAATAAGGAAGGCTTTCAATATCGCCTACTGTTCCCCCGATCTCTACGATTACTACATCCATTTTTTCTTTTTTATTTTGGGAAATATTTTTAATGGTAGATTTAATCTCGTCAGTTATATGAGGAATCACTTGAACTGTAGCTCCTAAAAAATCTCCTCTTCTTTCTTTTGAAATTACAGAGCTATAGATCTTCCCTGTAGTCACATTGCTATAACTAGATAAATTTGTATCAATAAATCTTTCATAATGTCCTAAATCTAAATCTGTCTCCGCTCCATCTTCGGTGACAAATACTTCACCATGTTGATAAGGATTCATGGTTCCTGCATCAACATTTATGTAAGGATCGATCTTCTGTATGGAAATATTTAAACCTCTGCTTTTCAATATTCTTCCGATGGAAGAAGCAGAAATACCTTTACCTAAAGATGAAACTACTCCACCTGTAATAAAAATGTATTTTGTCATAAATCTCCTCTTTTAATTATTTATTAAATTAGCCGGTTAGTGAATAGCCGTTAGTCATTGCGAGCTCTGATTTATCAGAGCGTGGCAATCCCTTTGTTAAACTAAAAAGTTAAAGCGAAAAGCTATATTGGTTAATTGGTTACTTGGTTAGCTAGTTAGTTGGTTTGCAAGTAAATTATGTGATATGTAACAAGTAACCTGTTCTTGTAAATTTAGATCTATAATCCTATTACTCATTACTATATTCTCTATGCTAAACGCTAAATACTATATGCTAAATGACATTCTGTCTCCTAGCTTCTTTTCCTTGCTCGATACGCGATACGCGATACTATATACTAAATATACTACTCATATTGTAAAACATAAATTTGAGTATTTTTAGGTAATGCATCCTCTGTTATTTCGAACTCACTTGATTCTAACCTTTGGACATTATCTTTATCAGATAGGAATATTTCCACTGGGTCTATAGAGAATTTAATAGCCTCGGTCTTATAATGCATAGGAACTGCTACCTTAGGTTTAATATCTTTAATTATCTTAGTGGCTTGACTGCTATTTATAGTATAAAATCCTCCCACAGGAATAAATAGAATATCTATTGTGCCTATCTCGTCTAATTTATCAGAATCCAAAATATGTCCCAAATCACCTAGGTGACATAGATTTAATCCATCAGCTTTTATAACAAATATAGTATTGGTCCCTCTTTGTCCTCCATAAACACTATCATGATAAGATGATATTCCTCTAAATTCCATTTTATGTGATTCCCTATTTACCACACCTTTAAATACTACGGGTCTTCCCTTTACTCCCCTCACATAGTTATGATCAAAGTGTTCATGACTTACAGTTATGATATTTACTTTAATCCGGGGTAATTTATAGCCAAGAGTTTCATCGAAAGGATCAGTGATGATTTTAATTCCTCTTCCAGATTCAATTAAAAATGAAGAATGCCCTAACCATTTTATTTTCATGATTTTGCTCCTTTTCTATCTCGTATATAGTGTGACCTATAATATTAGTTAGCTGGTTAATTAGTTGCTTGATTAACTGGTTAAGGAACGATCATATCTATGAATTAATATTAAACTAATCAACCAGTAAACTAGCTAACCAGGCGAAATACGTGATACGAAACACTAAAATATTTCCTTAATTACTTTATTCAATCTTTCTTTTGCTAATTCCGGTTTAAAGTTTAATATAATGCTTCCCATTTCGGTTTTTTGTATTATATTAAATGGCTCCAAAGAAAATATTTTAGTAATTTTTTCTACTTCATATTCTTGCACTCTTTTAAACCCAATGTATGCATCAGTTTTTTGATTAATTATTTTAGTTAGCGACTCTACATTAAGATAAAGTTTTTTGCCACTATTCTCGTGTAATAAATTAATAATGATATTAATCAGTTTTATTTTGTTATAGAGTATTTTTCTTTTTTCAAGTAATCTAAAAATATTATTCTTAACAGAATCATCTGCTGAAAAAATTGATTCCAAATTACTTAAAGAAAAAGGTAATTTATCATGTCCTTCTATAAGATCGCATAACCACCTCAGCTCAAACAACATAACTTTGTTCTTATCTGTTTTTCGGCGTAGTTTATCATAATCGAAATTCGGAGAAATAATTACCGAATAATCTGATTTTGTTTTCTCTTTTATCTTGCTCAACTCGCTCCAGTGTTCATACTTTTGTATTTTTTCGTTTTTTTCATCTGATAACTTTGCATCAATGATTAAATTGTACGTTTTATAATCTAATAATGCTTTTGCCAAAATAAAAGATTCCTTTCTTTCTAATACAGTAGAAGTTTCAAAACCCAAAAATTCAAACACTTTTTGAAGTAATTTTTTAAGACTTTCGTTATCTTCAGAATTTTTCAGTCTTAATTGCAGTTTTTCAATTTCGCTCAACCAATCAAAGAGACCCCACATTTCTTCTTTATTTTCTATAAACCGAAGGTCTTTTCTCAAAATATTGTCAATATATTTAGAAAATAAATTTTCTTCGTTTACTTCTACCTCTAATACTCTTTCACATATTTCTTTGTAAGTTAGAGAACGTCCTGCTTCCTGTAATATTTTAAATATTTTTTCACTTAAATCGTCCTGAGGTTCTATCTTGGCCTCGTCTTCTGTTACCAAAAAGTATCTTTTTTTATCATAGTCAATAAGACCAACAAAAATAATATCGTTTACTTTCAGTTTTTTCTTTTCATACCATTCTTTTAGCCCAACTAGACAATTGAGATCATTATTTACTATTGCTTCTGTTTCATTTCCTTCTTTGTCTATAAAGGTAATTTCAACGGTGTTTTCTTCTTTGGGAAAAAATGGTCTCATATAACTAGTTAAAAACATGGTACCATCTTTCAAACAATAACTGGTGAGAGAATACTTAATATTTGCATCTTTGTATTGCCATTTTACTAAACCCCATACTCCTCTTTTTATCCTCATAAATCTTTTATCTCCGCTCATAGAGGCGTTTACAGCATAATAGGGTTCTTTGACCTTTAACGGTCTAATTTTTGTTAATTCTTTAGTAATTTGCCGATAATGTAATGGCTTTTTATGTTTGATTAATATTTCATAAGCACCGTCAGCAACTGATTTATGCTTCATAAGTCTCTAACCTCCAATTGACCAATTGACCAATTAACCGATTGACCGATTCTCCAATTAATCAATTGACCGATTAGTCCGATTTGCTAATTAAGCAATTCATCCATTCTACAATAATAGTTATAGCTGATAATAATTTTGAAAAAAATGTTTTGATACTATTTAAAATACTATTTTATTTATTATACACACTTTTTTTTATATTTTACAAATAAATTAGTCTTTAGTCGATAGTGAATAGTAATTCGTATTGTGTATCGAGTATTGAGTTCTCTTTGGGCACGATGCATCGTGCCCCTACAACATATTATACATTGCCATTTTCTTCACTCGATGCGCAATAATATTTTATTCTGGTTCCTGGATTCTATCTTTTCCACAATGACATTTCTGTTTTTTCATTCTAACTTCTGACTTTTTTTCTTAACCAGGTAACCAACTAACAAACTAACTAATTCTTGCGAGATACGATTCACAAGATACGAGATACGGAGTTATTTATATCTTTTCATTAACTCAACATAATCCAGAGCGTGTTTTTTTAAATTATCAATTTCTTCTTCAGAAACACTGCGCACTACCTTCGCTGGTACACCTAAAGCCATGGTAAACGGTGGTATTTTAGTCCTCGGGGCTACTATTGCCCCAGCTCCTATTATGGCTCCTTCGCCTACTTCTACACCATCAAGCACAATTGCCCCTATCCCTATCAAAGAATTATCTCCAATCTTGCACGCGTGAAGCATTACATTATGACCTATGGTAACATTGTTTCCTATTATAGTAGGGACTCCTACATCACAATGAACAATACTACCATCCTGAACGCTGGTATTATTTCCTATACTAATGGGAGCTATATCACCTCTTAACACTACGTTATACCAAATACTGGAGCATTTTCCGATTATAACTTCTCCAATTACAGTAGCATTTTTGGCAACAAAGGCTTCTTCGCTAATTATTGGTTTCTTTTCTTCAAAATTTAATATCATCTTCTTACCTCCATAACTGTTTTAATTTTTTCCGCAATTTTATCTCCAAATCCTGGTATTTTGCTTATATCAACCTTGGAAGCATTTTTTATATCATCTATGCTTTTAAAGTGTTCTAATAATAATCTTTTTCGCTTAGCACCAATTCCTGGAATAAGGTCTAACTTTGAATTACGTAATTCTTTACTTCTAATCCTTCTGTGATAAGTCACCGCGAATCTATGGGCCTCATCCCTTATTCTTTGCAGTAAAAAAAGCGCCTCAGAATTAGAAGGCAATATTATTGGTTTATAAATCTCCGGTTTAAATATTTCCTCTTCTTTTTTGGCAATACTTATTATTGGTAATTCGAGATTCAAACTGTCTAATATTTTTTTTACTTCACTCAGCTGACCTTTCCCTCCATCAACAAGAACTAAATCAGGTAATCTTTTGCCTTCAGATAATAGTCTTCTATATCTCCTCTCTACTACCTCTTGCAACATAGCATAATCGTCAATTCCTTTAACTCTTTTTACTCTGAATCTTCGGTAATCTTTCTTCTTTGATCGTCCTTCCTCAAAAACAACTAAAGAACCAACGGATAATTTTCCCTGAATATTTGAGATATCGAATGCTTCAATTCTTTCTGGCAATTTTTTTAAGCTCAATTTATCTTTCAAATCGATAACTGACTTCCGGCCCTTCTCAATTTCGTCTTCTTCTACTTCTTCTATCCTTTTTAACAAATAAACATTATTATTATTTTTTCTATATAAATTTATTTCCTGACCCTTTAAAATTGCTTCAATTGATTTTATTCTATCTCTTACTTTGGCAGCTTTTTCGAAATTAAGATTATGGGAAGCTTCTTTCATTTCTCGATAAAGACCATTTAATAATTTTTTTTGTTTCCCTGCCAAAAACAGGCAAATTTCTCTTATTCTTCTCCGGTAATCTGCTCTGTTAATCATATTCGCACAAGGCGCTGAACACAAACCGATCTGGTAATCTAAGCAAATTTTCGCCTTCTTTAAATCTTTTTTTCTGCATTCCATAATTTTAAAAACTTGCCTTAATAATTTTATAACAACCCGGGTAGCATTTGTATCCACAAAAGGGCCGAAATATAAAGTTTTACCTTCTTTTATCTTTCGATTTATTTTTCTGTAAAATAATATTTGGGGAAAGTCTCTTTCTAAAGTAATTTTAATATAA
>DAOUTX010000090.1 GCA_030668465.1 Atribacterota bacterium
AGTGAATAGTATTTAGTATTTAGTAATAAAGCGCAAAACTATATTCGTATCTCGTTTAAACTAGCGTATAGCGTTTAGCGTGGAGCGTTATACATTTGGTTATATAGCTAGTTAATAAACCAGTACAAGCCAGTTAACTAATTAACTATATAAACGTTAAACTATCTAACAAATATTAATCGGTAATAAGTATGGTTTGATTTATCAAACCTGTTTCAACTCGAATAAATTCGATACCAAAAAATCGTAAAATATATAACAAGCATTTTGCTTATGATACTATACGCTAAACGCTGTACGCTATACGCTAACCATGTGCTAACGACTTAATTATGCTCCGGTTCTTGATCTGTTGTGTGATCTAATATTTTCTCTTTACTGCCTTCATCTTCCTCTTTAAATATATCTATCTCCTTTTTTTTCTGCTCTCCTTCTGCCTTTTTAAATAATTCTTCCACTTTTTCTTCTTCCTCATGTGGGTAATCAACTTCTATTTCTCGATATTTATTCAAACCTGTTCCTGCGGGTATAATATTGCCAATAATAACATTTTCCTTTAAACCATAAAGTTTATCTACCTTCCCCTTAATAGAAGCGTTGGTTAAAACATGAGTAGTTCTCTGAAATGATGCAGCAGATAGAAAACTTTCAGTAGAAAGGGAAGCTTGGGTAATGCCTTGAATTATGGGCATTCCTACTGCTACAATCTTCTTCCTTCTAATAAATCCTACATTTACAATTATATTAATGCATGCGATCTTATTATTTGCTCTTACTTTTATCAAATCCAAATGTCTACTACAAATTTCTGTAGCATGCTTCCTGGTTATCTTTTTACCTCCATTAATTATAACTTCACCTGTTTCCGTATCCAAAATATCTAAAGCAGTAATTTTGCCTACTGCGTTGTTGTAAAGGAATTCTAAGGTTCTGCCTTCTAAAGAAAAATATCTTCCATCCTCTAATGGCAGATCACTTAATTTATACAATAATATTTTTTTAATTAAATTTTTACTTATTATTTGATCTTTATCTGCAATAACATTTCCGCTTACTGGATCTTTAATATCTTCCCCAAGAGGTTGGCCAATAATTTCATCCTTAATTGACTTAATCAGTCCATCCCTTACTGATATCTCCTTAGTTTCTTCCCATACCTTTATTTTATCTACCTTAGCTTTTATGATCTTATCCACCTCTGAAGAAGTAAGTTGCTTGTTTGCACTTACTAAAACTTGAGAATCTTCTGGATTAATAATATCTCCGGCGGTAATTCTGTCTTCTATCTTTTCATAAATATCTGGTTTTGCACAACTTATTATTCTAATATCACTATTAGTAATATCTACTCCTATTTCTTTACTTATAATCTCGTTAAGTTTTATCTTAGAATCACTTAGATTACCTTTTTTAGTGTTTTCTTCTTGAATATTATCTTCAATCCCACCGACTAAAATATTGCCGGTTATTCTTTCTATAAAGGAATTTTCTCCCTTGACAATGGTATATTGTTCTTTTTTTTGATCCTCAACTATTAATGCGGTAAAATCGCTGGTTTCAATTTTGGGTATCACTTTATTAGTAAGAACTTCTCCTTCTTCAACCATTACCTCTCCTGTCTTAACGTCTACTAATGAAGAAATCATTTTTTTGTTTTCTAATAATTCTCTATTCTTCTTGTTAATCTCTTTGTTTTCTTGTACTATTTTTTCATTGGCCTTTTCAAAATCTGATACATATACTAATTCCCCGGATAGTAACTCAGAGTCACGTGCTGATCTGACATAAATCATGTTTAAGCGGGCAATCTGACGAATTATTGTTTCGATATGTTTATCATTAATTTTAACCCCTTGCGATCTATATACTGCTTGTATTTCTTTTAATAAATATTCTTGAACTGCCTTGATTCCCTGAATCTTTAAAATATCATGAGGATCAATAAATCCAACAGTCAATCTTTCTCCAGCTCTAATTTTTTGTCCTTTTTCTACTATTAATCTTAAATCGGGGGAAATATTATAGATTCTTTTCTTTTCTTCAACGGGGTCTTTATTTTTTTTTGATGTTTCAGGATTAATTACTACCTGCTTTTTGTGATTGTTTTCGGTAATGATTTCCTCTACTATTCCATTTATTTCACTAATTACAGCCTGTTTTTTGGGCTTTCTTACCTCAAAAAGTTGCTCTACTCGTGGAAGTCCTAAGGTAATATCTTCACCACTAATTTTGACCCCTCCGGTATGAAAAGTTCTTAAAGTTAATTGTGTTCCTGGTTCTCCGATAGATTGAGCCGCGATAACTCCTACAGCTTCCCCGATATTTACTAATTTTCCAGTAGCCATATCTTTACCATAACATTTAGTACATATTCCATGTTCTGCTCTGCAGGTTAAAATCGATCTAACTTTAACCTCTTTTATTCCCGCTTCCGAAATCTTTTTAGCGCTTTTTTCGTCAATTTCTTCCCCTAATTCAACTAATACTTTACTGGTTTTGGGGTCTATTGCCTCTTCTTGAGTTATCCGGCCTACCAACCTTTCTTCTAAAGTCTCGATTACAGTACTATCATCTTGAAATGCCCTGATAATTATTCCATCAGATGTGCCACAGTCTTCTTCTCTGATAATTGCATCCTGAGCTACATCAACCAATCTTCTGGTTAAATATCCTGATTTTGAAGTTCTAAGAGCAGTGTCTGCTAATCCTTTTCGAGCTCCATGGGTAGAAATAAAATACTCTAATACTGACAAACCGTCTCTAAAATTAGATCTAATAGGGAATTCAATAATCTTTCCCGAAGGATCAGCCATTAAACCCCTCATTCCAGCTAACTGGCCAATTTGACGTTTACTTCCCCGAGCTCCGGAATCAGCCATAATATATAAAGGATTAAATTTGCTTAAATTCGCTAAAATAGCATCAACTACATCATCAGCAGCTTTGGTCCAAGCGTTTACAATTTTCTGTTCTCTCTCATCCTCCATAATTAATCCGTAATTATATTGTTCTTGAATCCTATCTACTTCCCTTTCAGCTACTTCTAATATCTTATCTTTTTGGGAAGGTATTTCTAAATCTACCACGCCTATAGAAATCCCTGAAGAGGTAGCAAAACTAAAACCTAATTTTTTAATCTTATCTAAAATATCAACAGTTCTTTCTTTCCCATATTTTCGATAAACAAAAGAAATAATCTTTTCTAAGGATTTTTTAGTTATAGTTAAATTGATAAAATCCATATCATCAGGGAAAATTTCGTTAAAAATAATTCTACCGGCTGTTGTGCCTTTTAGGGAGTCGTGTATTTTGTATTTAATTTTAGCATGTAAGTCTAAAAAACCACTCTCATAAGCTCTTATTACCTCATTGGGATTACCAAAAATTTTACCCTCACCCTTCTGCGCACTTTCCCGCATAGTAAGATAATAACAACCTAAAATAATATCCTGGCTAGGCAAAGCTATAGGTAAGCCATTAGCTGGAGAGAGTATATTATTCGAAGATAGCATTAAAATTTCTGCTTCAGCTTGAGCTTCCGGTGAAAGAGGAACATGAACTGCCATCTGATCGCCGTCAAAGTCTGCATTAAAAGCTGCACAAACTAAAGGATGAATCTGTATCGCATTTCCTTCCACCAAAACAGGTTTAAAAGCTTGAATACCTAAACGATGTAATGTCGGTGCCCGATTTAGTAAGATAGGATGATCTTCTACAATATCTTTTAATATACTCCAGACTTCTGGCTTGCCTTTCTCTGCTATTTTTTTGGCAGTTTTGATATTATGAGCCAAATCCTTAGCCACTAATTCTCTCATTACATATGGCTTGAACAGCTCCAAAGCCATCTTTTTGGGTAATCCGCATTGGTAAAATTTTAAATTCGGACCTGCTACAATTACTGATCTTCCTGAATAATCCACTCTTTTACCTAAAAGGTTCTGTCTAAATCTACCTTTCTTGCCTTTTAGCATATCACTTAACGATTTTAGGGGCCTATTCCCTGCACCAAGTACTGCTCGCCCTCTTCTGCCATTGTCTATTAAAGCATCAACCGCTTCCTGTAACATCCGCTTTTCATTTTTAATGATAATTTCGGGTGCTCCTAATTCTAATAATCTTTTTAATCTATTGTTTCGATTTATAACCCTCCTATACAGATCATTTAAATCTGAAGTAGCAAAACGTCCTCCCTCCAACTGCACCATAGGCCTTAAATCTGGTGGAATAACTGGAATTGTTTCCAATATCATCCATCCAGGTTTGCAATTAGATTTACGAAATGCCTCAACTATCTGCAATCTTTTAATAATCTTTTTTGTTTTTTGGCCACTAGTTTTTTTCAATTCTTCGCGAAGTTCCAGGGTTAATTTATCTAAAGCCACTCCTTCCAATAATCCTTTAATTGCTTCTGCTCCTATTCCAGCTTTAAATTCGGGATCATAGTTGCTTAAAAGAAGTTTTTCTATTTCTAAAATTATTTCTCCTATTTTGTAAGGAGTACTACCAGGGTGTATCACTATATAACAAGACTCTTCAATGTTTTGAGTAGCTAATTTTGCCCGCAAGGATAGATTTTTTTCTTCTTCCAATCTCTTTAAGTTAGTTTCAGAAATCAAGCCATCAATTTTAGTAATTCGATATTGGGTCTCCTTATTTTCTACATCTTCTTCTTTAACTTCTTCTTTAACTTCCTTAATCCCTTCTTCAACCTCTTCTTTTTCTTCTTCGATTTCAGATTCTTCCTCTTCTTCTATGGATAATAATGATTCCTTTTGATAGAATATTTTACCAAATATTTTCTGCAGATCCTGATCCTCTTCCTCCGAAATTACATCACCTATTTTATGAGAAAATATTTTTACTTTATTAATATTATAAATCTCTTCGGCCTTTAATTTTTCATTATACTTCTTGTGAATACGGTACTCTACCTCTAAAATTATATCTCCTTTTTCCAAACCTGTCCCGTCACTCTCAACAACCTCGAATAACTGTTCTCTTCTTCGGTCTGGAGCAAAGTATAAAATCTTTTCTAAATTACGAGGAGGTATATCTAAAAGTAGAGATAAAGGACTAGGTATGGCTTTAAAATACCAAACATGGGAAACAGGGGAAGCTAATTTAATGTGCCCCATTCTTTCCCTTCGGGTGATAGATTTGGTAACTTCAACTCCACATCTATCGCAAATTACGCCTTTAT
>DAOUTX010000128.1 GCA_030668465.1 Atribacterota bacterium
AGAATCCAGCTCGATTGCCTTTACAAGAAAATCTTTAATCCCCGGGCCAAATTTTGCTTTATAATATAAATTACGGTAGGATACTAGCTGACCTTCTACATCCGCCAGTAAGCGGTAACCCTCACTAAAATCTCCCACATCTAAAGATTCTGAAATTAGCTTCTTGCTAAAAGAAAAATCTTCTTCAGCTTTTTCATGATTATTTCTTTCTTTTTCTACTACTCCTTTTAAATAAGCTACTTTAGCCAGCCAATAATATCTTAATTTTTTGCTTTCTATTCCTGTAAAATAAGGAATGCTTTCTTCTAATATTGTTATAACTTCACTAAGTTTTGGTGTTGGAGCAACAAACATTTCTCTGGCCTGAAAGTATAAATTTTCCCCTTCCTCGTATTTAGAGTCATCAGACTGAGCTTTTATATAGATATTATTTATTCCCAAAAACAGAATAACCAATATTGCAATAAAAATTACCTGTTTTAAAAAATTGGAGAAAAAATTCCCCTTATATCTTCTTTCCATTAAAAATCCTTTCTTTGTTTTTGTTTTATATTTCCCTTAAAAATAAATCGTATAATAAACTACCGTTCATTTTACAAGTAAAAAAAATTATATTAGTTCATTTAAGAGATTACGAAAATAAACATGAGTAAATTGAGTGAATAATTCTTTTGTTTTTTCCTTATCTTTATATTTGTTCAACACCAAAGATATGCCCTCAATAAAGCCGGTGGCAAGAACTTGTGCTAAAAAATCATCTTCCGTCATAATCCTCTTCCTATTCTTCATTTTTGGAAAAGCTTCTTTTTTTATCCGCCCGGCGATAAGAGATATAATTTGTTCCCTGGCATTCTCCATTTGGGAACCCTTGCCACCATTTAACAAAATAACTAATTCTGGCCGATGTTGGGTGTAAATTCGAATTAATGATTCTTCAAACGTTTTTATGAAATCATCTTTCTGTTTTTTTTCAGAGAGAGTGGTTTTTTTAAAGCGGGCAAATTCGTTGATAAATTTATAAATTTCCTGAAAGGCAGGTTGAATAATCACATTAAAAAGATCATCTTTATTTTCAAAATACCGGTAAAGGTTGCCTACCGTCACTCCGGCGCTTGAGGCAATAGAACGCATTGAGGTCTTTTGATATCCATTTTCTTCGAATTCACATATAGCTGCTTTTTTTATCTTTTGTTTTACTTCTTCTTTTAAAACTTGCACAATAATAAACTCCTGTTCATTATTATAATATAATAAAAATAATTTTTTGTCAACCCCCCCCTTGTATTATGTATTACGTATTGGGCATCCCGTATGGTTAGACTGAATTACTCTATTTGATGTTTACCTCCCAGCCAGATCATATAAAGGGCATAAATTGCGCTGATAATTGCTCCGGGAATAGAGGTGGCTTCATCAAATAGTGTCAGGGCAATAGCAGCAGCAAATCCGGAGTTTTTAATGGTCCCTAGAAGTATCATTGAGGTCCGATCTTTTTGATTTATTCCCATTTTTTTCAAAATGATATTTAATAGAATAAATCCCAGAAAAGTAGTGGTAAAAGCAATCAATGATATTTTAATTAAGATATTCGGTTGTTCCAGGAAAGTTTTTTGATTTAATCCGATTACGGTAATGAAAACCACAAAGAAACTCCAATTAACAATGGCTCCTTTCCAGGGAATAATTGATTTATAGAAATCCTTAAAAAGCAGGAAACGAGAAAATATTATAGGCAAAATAATCAATTCGACCAGGGTGAGGATCAACTTAGACATAGGAAATACTTCAGCACCGGTTAATAACAAGATTAAGCCTGGCATAATAAAAATAGATGATAGATAGGCACCAAAAGTGGCAAATAGAGATAAAATTGAATTACCCGCTAACAGGGAGGTAAAAGGGATTACTGCTACACCCGGTGGTGCCGCGGCAACCAGAATCATTCCGATTCTTAGAGGATCTTGAAAAATAAACCATTGATTTAATATAAGGAGTAATGAACCTAAAAATACATAATTGAAAAGTATTCCGATAGCAAGGGGTCGAGCCAGGCTCTGCCATTTTAAAATTTGCCGGGTGGGAATTTGGGCAATGGAGACGGTCATTATCAATGCCAGGGCGGGAATGGTTAATGATTTGGTCCATTGAGCCAGTTGGGGGCAAGTGAAACCCAGAACGATGGCCAGTGGTAAGATAAAATTTCGATGACCGAGAAATCTAAACATTTTGATTTCCTAAATAAAGATTTTATTCCATTTTCTTCGCTTTTCTAACATTGGACATTTAAAATTATAATCCAAGGCGCTGGATGCAATTTATTTGAAACACTACTCTTGATTCCGCTTGATACATTTATTGGCTGCTTATATAACATTACCTTATAATTTATATCTTAATAATCATCCAAATGATTAAATTCTGCATTTTCAATCCATGTCTCGGGTCTGGAAACAAATTCAACCAAGTTTTCCAGTAGAAACATATGCTTTTTTTCTTCTCCTGCTAACTTTAAAAATATCTTCCTTTGTGATTCGATTTCCACCTTATCACTCATTTCTAAATAAAACTTATAACTCTTTTCTTCAAATTCCTGGGCTTTGCGGTAGAAATCTACCTGTGGTAGGTCAAAGTTAAATACTAGATCTTTTCCTTTAATTTTAATAAAGATATTCTTAGCATTCTTTAATATATCTGTTTCTGCTAATTCTGCTCTTACATCGGTTTTCATCATTTGTTCAATAATATTATAATGTTTAACTTCATCATTTGCTAACATTTTTAATATATTCTGGAGCCCTACATCGTCTGTTTTATTAGCAAGTTCACTATAATAATTTTCACTGTCCTTTTCCATCTTCATGGCATATTCATAAATATTCATTTGGTCTCCTCCTATTATATTATATATATCTATTAAGAACGGTTCTTTGTCACACTTTAACCCTCGATACTATACCTCGATTAAAACCTAAAATTTAAGCTATTTCCTTGATGGACAAATAAGATTTTTTTTATTTAATATCAAATCATCTCTACGATATTTATTTTCAGATACAGAGGGTCAGTTCTTCACATTTGACATACTGTAATTTCTTAAAATATGATAATGAACCGTCCCCATGACATTATTAACAGCAGGTTGAAGAGACCGGGTATTAATGATAAAATCACGATAAAAACCTGCCAGAGGACCGTCCCCTGGTATGTTTTTTAAAAGAGAAGTATCTTTCGATATATTGATATAGTTACAGCTCCGAATGACATTCTATTATATTTTATAAGTTTAAATTTGTCCTTTTTTATCAAACTCGATAACCCCTTGTTCTGTATGTAGTTTTTAAAATTTCTATAATGCTCTCCTCCGGCTATCCTTTCAATTTTTCTTTTTGCTTCTTCCCATAATTCTCTTACTCTCTATTTTGTTTCATGTGAGTGTTTAATTTGAAAAAGTATATTATCGTATTGGATTCTTTACATTTAAAAACCTACCAGTGGACTATCCCCTGGTAGGTTTTGGTAGGTTTACTATTAGAGTACTTCTTCTGAGGCAAGAAGCTCATATATGGAAATTTTCCAATCACCCTCAACTTTAATTAAAGTTAATTTTACTCTATCGATTGATTCATAAAAAACTCCTTCCTCGAATAAATCTTCAAATTTTGCATGTTCATCGCATTCTACTGTCGCATTGGTTGTATCTAAAATGGTTATTTCTTCATTGGAAAAATCATCTATCAAGCAATTAACGTAAGTCAAATCTTCTTCGAGCCACATACTAAGTTCTTCAAGGGAAATGACATACTCATCTTCACTAACAAGATGATTCACTTCTGTATATGGATCAGTATAATGTATAATTATCTTGTCAACATTACCTTCTACATTAGCTTCACCTAACTTGTTTAGCATCTGCATAATTTCTATCTTTATAAGTGGTGTAAAAAGCGATATACAGCCGGTTGTCAAAACGACAAAAATTAAAATTACCAAAATAAGTGAAATAGATAACAAAACTGATTTTTTCATTATAATCACTCCTTAATATTCTTAATCATTTGAAATATATCAATTTTTCTAATATAAATTAATATATTTTTCAATCCCATTTAAAGTCAATTTTAAAATTTTCTTATTTATTTTTCTTAATACTTTTTTC
>DAOUTX010000229.1 GCA_030668465.1 Atribacterota bacterium
AGGTATTGCCTCATGAATACTTAAATATATATTTTTTATAGATTCCTTGCAGGCTTCTACTTTATTATTTGCCAGATATTCCAGGGCAAGCAACAAGTTGGTCTTGAAGATCTTGTCTTCGAGTTCACCGGTTAAAAATTCTCCGGGATATGGGGAAAAATCTTTTGCTGTTACTGTCCGCATATTACTTACTTCGTATTGGGAATCAATTTTAGATTTTTCGTAAATAAATCTATAGATATCCTCTCTGGTCCTCTTCCAGATAGGATGGGTCTTTTTGGGAGGCAGATGTTTTACGCTTAATTTATTATCCAGGAAGAAATCAAAACCGAACATCTTGGCATTGATTAGATAATCGATATCTTCCCCTCTACATACCTGGGGGTCAAAAGGCACTATCTGATATAGATTTTTATGAATTACCATAGCCCCGCCAAAGACAAAGGGGGTATGCTTAAGCCGGGGCCCACAGCCAATTATTTTATCAAAGGCTTTGGACTTACTCCCAAACCTATTCCAATAAGTCATCCAAGGCTCCATGCTAACATCATCATAATAATTTCCATACTCATTTACATAATAGCCGGCTACTCCGTATACGGTTTCTCCATACACTCTTTTTCCGATAAATTCCCTGGCTATATCCATAAAATCAGGATTTTCAATAACTTCATCATCATCAATTAAAACTGTAATATCAGAATTAAGTATATGAGAAGAGAATATACACATATTCCTGACATTGGGATAACCCTGTAAGCTTAGTAAAGAAAGCACATTCTCTTTTAATTGAGAATTTCTGCCAAATCTCTTAATCTTCTTTAGAGTCTTTCGAGTAAATAGATAGGTTTCTACTTCCAGCTTTACCCCTTTAACTATCTTTCTTGCTTTTTCTTCTGCTTCGTGTTCTATTTCCTTATGGGTTGGGCAAATTAATATAACTAATTTAAAATCTTTCTTCTTTAATATCTTCATGCTTTCCAGGATCCGACCCAAGGTCCCTTCCTCATCAATGGGGGTAGCATGGTCATAGACAATATCCCCTTCTTTAAAACCAATCTTTTTTTTCCTCCCCCAATAAGTAGGGATAACAACTACAGTTCGCATAATTTTCTTTCTCCTTATCCTTTATATAAATGTTTTTTATTAAACTTATCTTTACTTGGTTAAAACATTACTTCCTTATATATTTTTTCTACTTCCTTAATGGTATTTTCCCAGGAAAAATTATTAACCGCATATTCGTGTGCCCGCTTTCTTCTAATCTTTTTATCCGGTCTTACCAGCTCATTAATGATAGCTTCGGCCAGAGCAATATCATCCTCTACATCGACCAGGACACCAATATCTTCATTGATAAAATCAGGCAGACCTCCCTGATTGGTACCTACTACCGGGGTTCCACAAGCCAGTGCCTCAATAGCTACCAGCCCAAAAGGTTCACTCCGGGAAGGCACAGTACTTACATCGGCAATATTATATAAATCGATAAGCTGCTCATCACTAATATAACCCAGAAAAAAAGTATTTTTTAACTCTAAAAAATCTTTGAGCTTATTTAATTCATCGTATAGTACCCCATTACCGGCAATTAAGGTCATAATTTTTTCTTTCATCTGGTTTTCATATATTTTAGCAGCTTTTAATAATATGTCTACCCCTTTGAAATGAGCTAATTTTCCGGCAAAAGAAACAATATAATCTGGTATCTCATTTATACCAAACTTCTCTAAAGCTTCCTTTCGGGAAACATTTTTTACTTTAAAAAGCTTGGTATCATATCCGTTATAGACGATTTTTCTTTTCTCGTCTTCTATATGGTAGAGCTCCTTGGTTTCTCTGTCTACCTGTTTTGATATAGTGATAACTTTTC
>DAOUTX010000215.1 GCA_030668465.1 Atribacterota bacterium
AAACCCGTGAGATTTTGACAAAATTAAGTTGGAGTGCTAAAATTATAAAAATTTAACAACAGGCCGACGATGGGAAAAGTAGGTTGAGCGTTTTTTACCGTAGAAATTTTCAACCGAAGACCAGCCCGAAGGCTTAAGATGAATCTTATAATGAAGAGTAAATCTTACGGGAGAAGACCCTTACAGCTTACAAGAGAGTTCTGGAAAGTATAATTTCAGAGAAATAAAGTGGAACCGCGAAAGTCTTTCGTCTTTGTGTATAAGGCGAAAGACTTTTTATATACTAACGACTAAACTGAAAGGTTGGTAGATAATTATGAAAAAAGAAACCGTAAACATTGGGATATTAGGGCTAGGCACAGTAGGACAGGGTGTGATTAAGATTTTACAGGAAAATAAAGAGTTTATCGAACAGGGAATATATCCTTATAAAATATCCGTAAAAAAGATTGCCGATAAAAACAAAGAAATAATCCTTGAGGATAAAAGCCATTATGAAATCTTAACCGATTCAGCCGAAGAAGTAGTTGCTGATCCTGAAATAGATATAATAGTAGAGACTATCGGAGGATTTGAACCGGCAAGGAGTCTAATCATCCGTGCCTTAAAAAAAGGCAAGCATGTAGTTACTGCCAATAAAGAAGTAGTTGCCAAAGCGGGGTACGAAATATTGAACCTGGCTCAAAAGGATAAAGTGCATTTTCTCTTTGAGGCAAGCGTAGCAAGTGCAATTCCTATAATAGGAGCACTTTCCCGTTCGCTTACTTCTTATCCGTTAAAAGAGATAGTGGGGATTTTAAACGGTACCACTAATTATATCCTTACCAAAATGAGCGAGGAAAACATAGATTATGAAGATGCTTTAAAAGAGGCGCAAGAAAAAGGTTTCGCAGAAACCGATCCCGGCAAAGATATCAATGGATTTGATTCCCTTAATAAAATATTCATTCTCTCTGCTGTTGCTTTTAAGGCAAAGATCAACCCGAACAACATCTACTATGAGGGGATAAAGAATATCTCTAAGGCAGATATTGAATACGCCCGGGAATTAGGTTATAAGATTAAATTACTCGCCCTGGCTAAAAACGGAGGCAAAGAATTAGATATAAGGGTACACCCAACCCTAATACGGGAAGGGCACGATTTAGCAGGAATTGGCGGAGCATATAATGCTATTTTGGTTCAAGGAGAAGGGTTTGGGGATTTAATCTTTTCCGGCTTGGGAGCAGGAGCTTTACCGGCCGGCAGCATGATTGTCAGCGATATAGTGGAAATAGTGAAAGATTATGATAATTACAATAGTAAATTTAAACATTTTAAAGAGAAAAAAGTAAAAGATTTTAAGCAAACCCACTCTTCTTATTATTTAAGGATCAGAGTGAAAGACCGACCGGGAGTTTTAGCGGAAATTGCCGGTTCTTTTGCTAAAAGCAAGGTTAGCTTTGCTTCAGTTATCCAGAAGGGCGAACCAGGGGAGATAGTGGATATCGTCTTTTTAACACATCAGGCCAAAGAAGGCAATGTCCAGGAGGCTTTAAAGGAAGTTGCTCGCCTAGATTGTGTAGAAAAAATAAGCAATGTAATTAGAGTGGTGGAAATTTAAATTAGCGTAGAGCGTGTAGCGTATAGTGAAGAAAGAAGAAAATAGCGGATAGAACATTGGTATATAGTATATGGTGCAAAAGAAAGAGAAAAGAAAAATTCAGAATCCAGGAGCCAGAAGTAAGGGCATATTGCCATACGCCCTTTCTGTCATTCCCGTGGAAACGGGAATCTATCTTTAAATATTATTTTGAACTCCCACTGCAGTTTACGCTCATGAAAGTGGGCGTGGGAACAAAAATAATAGACAGGCGGGACGCCTGTCCTACGAATTGGTAAATTGGTCAATGGGTCAATTGGTAGATTATAAACACTCGCATCGTGCACCTATAAACTAAAACTAAAGACTGATTGTCTCTATCTAAAAACCAAAAACAAAAAACTATAAACCCATTTTTTACTAACGACTATTTTAGAGGAGAGGATTTATGATAAAAATTAGAGTTCCGGCGACTACCGCCAATTTAGGTCCTGGTTTTGATTGCCTGGGTCTGGCTTTAAAATTATATTTGAATCTGGAGATAGAAGAGATAGAAGAGGGCTTTGTTGTTGAATACCGGGGAGAAGGAGCGGAAAAGTTTTCGGCCAAAAAGAAAGAAGATACCCTAATCTGGAAATCTATAAACCTGGTT
>DAOUTX010000082.1 GCA_030668465.1 Atribacterota bacterium
AAAACATCAAGACCATCCTCTGAGTCAGGATGATTAACTTTTATTGCTTGCTTAATTACCCTTATTTTATTTTTAAGTTGATTTTCGCCTATCCCGGTCCCTCGACCGGTAACTTCCTCAACTTTAGATTTAGTTAAACAAGCTACTATAGCACTACTTGGGGTAGTGTTGGCAATTCCCATTTCTCCCAATCCTATAATGTCGATTCCCTTTCTGTTTAATTCCTCTTCAAACACTTCAATCCCGGCGATTATTGCTCTTTCCGCCTCATCTTTGCTCATAGCTGGTCCCTTAGCTATGTTTTTTGTATCATAAGCAATTTTTTTTACGATTAGTCCTTTTTCAGGGAGAAAGTCTTCAGTCACTCCCATATCCACTACCAAAATCTCTGCTCCTATATGTCTGGCTAATACATTAATACCTGCTCCCCCTCGAATAAAATTATATACCATTTGAGAAGTAACTTCCTGTGGGAAGGCACTAACTTTTTCATGAGCAACTCCATGATCCCCAGCCATCACAAAAATTACTTTTCTTTTGATTATCGGAGAAAGATTTCCTGAAATTCCTACTATCTTCCTGGCAAAATCCTCTAATTTTCCCAAGCTTCCCTGAGGTTTAGTAAGATTATCTAATTTTTCTTGTGCTTTTTCCATTAGTTTAAAATTGACAGGTTTAATCTTTTGAATGATTTCTTCTATTTTTTCATTCATCTCTTTTCTCCTGTATCAATCCGCTTTCCCACCAATCTTCAAGATGAGAAGTATCATTTAATAGTGAAATAAATCCTCTATTATCATAATAATCTATAATATTCAAAGCAGTTGATTTTTGTTTTATATACCATAGATTTTTTAATTCAAGATTTAATGCGTTACACAGAATAATTCGGATAGCTCCACCATGACAGACCATAGCTATAGTTTTATCTTTCTCTTCATTTTTATGTTCTTGTAATATCCTATTTAGTTCGGTCATAACTCTTTCGTTAAATATAGCCAAGCTCTCTCCTTGAGGAATAATGCTTCTTTCATCGGGATTTTCCATCCAAGAAGAAAATTTAGCTCCTTCTTTTAATTTAATTTCTTCAAATGTCATACCTTCCCAAATTCCAAAATTCATTTCCCGTAAATTTGGATTTATTAACATATCTGTATTTATATTTCCAAAAACTATGTCTGCAGTATGAATAGCTCTTTTTAAATCACTACAATAAACTGCATCTACTGGTACTTTTTTTAAGCGATACGCTAATCTCTCTGCTTGCCATATACCTTTTTTAGTCAAATCTATATCCTGAAAACCAGAAAATTTTTTCTGAACATTACTGTAGCTTTCTCCGTGACGAATTAAAAGTAATTTTATTGCCATTTCTATAAGTACTTATCCTTTTCTTAGCACCCTGATAGGATTTATACATAAATAAGATTAAAAAAGCCATCTAATTAGAATTGTTTCCAAATTAAAATAAAAAATATCACCCTCTTTCTCCACGAAGAGGTGATTTCACATTCATAAACAGACAGGTCTCCTGGCTCAGGGGTCAACCTAATTGCTGTACCTTCCCATCTATCACCAAAGTGAAAGTGTCTAACTGTGGCCTATTACAGCTTTCGTCTCCCATTACAGTAGCGGGACTGCGGTGGATTTTCACCACTCTTCCCTTAAACTATTTATATTTAAGTATTTAGTTTATTTCAAAAAATTATAGCTCAAAAAAATAAAAAATACAATTTAGGCATTTAGAAAGAAAAGATTATTTTCGCGGCATCATAGAAAAATTTACCACTGAAAAATAAGAGAAAAACTCCGCAGATTAAAAATAAAACCTGCTGAAGTCTTTTCCCGAAAAATTGCCCACCCTTAAAAGATAGAGCTGAAAGAAAGTATAACCATAAAAAATCACATGACCAATGGGCAATTATAAAGATAGTAAAACCGAGCAGTCCAAAAGCATAAGAGCGGAAAATAAGAATAGAACCAATGGTTGCCATCCAGACCAGAAAATAAGGATTGGCTAAAGTGAGTATAATTCCAGCCCTCAGGGGAGAACTTGGGCCATTGCTCGAATCAACTTTTACTTGTTTAATCCCCTTAAGTAAGCCAATACCCATCTTCAGGAGAAATAAACCCCCGAGTAATCCTATTATCGCTTTAATATAAGTAATTTTTAATAAATCACCAAAACCATAAAGTATTAATATCATTAAAGGGATTTCTACAATACCGTGTCCCAGGGCAACAATTGCTCCTGCATGAGGAGATTTAGTCCCTTTGCTGACTGTTACAGCAGTAACAGGTCCAGGAGCCATAACTCCGGATAAAGATATTAAGACTGCTTCTAATAAAAAAGCTAATAGCAACAATTTTTATTCCTTAGTTGGAAAGGATATTTCTAAAAAAATTATGATTTTCCTATTATACCCGATTTATTTATTTATTGCATTAATTTTATGTAATCATGTTGTTATTTTTTCCCTTTTTGTTCCAGGCATGAACGCTTGCCTTCTGCATCAGCTTTAGAGAGCAGATAAATCATGCCACCCAAATACAAAAGGAAAATGCCAATACCAATTAACTTTGAGATATTATTGTATTACTCCCTTACTTGTCTTAGTCTATAGAGACGAGATTAACGGACAATAGTTTTATTTCCTGCTGCTTAAATAGCGAAAAACACTTAATGTAGCTTTTGCCCCCTCTCCGGCTGCGATAATTATCTGTTTTTCAAAGACATCAGTAACATCTCCGGCAGCAAATATACCGGGAATATTGGTTTCATTTTTATTGTTTACCTTAATTTCTCCACTTTTTGTTTTGTTTAAATCAACAGCAAAATTTGAATTAGGTATAAGGCCGATTTCCACAAAAATACCCTGAACCGCAAGTGTTTCTACTTTTTTGTCTTTTTTTATTTTTATAGCATTAACAAAATTATCACCTAAAATTTCTATCACCTGACTGTTATTTAAGATAGAAACTTTCTTGCTTTCCTTGATTTTCTCCTGCATTATTTCGTCTCCCCTAAGACTATTAGATCTATTTATAATATATACATAATTGGCAATCTTCATCAATTGCAAAGTAGCATCTAAGGCAGAATTTCCCCCGCCAATTACCGCTACATCATCTTCGGAAAATAAGGGAGCATCACAGGTAGCGCAATAGACAAGACCTTTATTTTTAAATTCCTTTTCTCCGGAAATACCTAATTCACGAGATTTTTTACCAGATGCTACAATAACCGTCTTCGCCCGGTAACTATTTTTATCTGTTTTTACTAAAAAATTATTTTGTTTGGCAGCTAATTTTGTTACTTCTTCGTTTTCCCTGATATCAAAATTAAATTTACGCATATGCTCTTCAAATTTTTCAGCTAATTCCGGTCCGGAAATAAATTGATAGCCGGTATAATTTTGGATATCTCCACTTAAGGCCGCTTGTCCTCCTATGTCTTTGGTAACTACCAGGGTATCTATTTTCTTCCGGGCGGCATATACTGCAGCGGTAATACCAGCAGGTCCCGCTCCAATAATTATCAAATCATAAATTCTTTTCATATTTTACCTCTTTAGAAGTTCTTCAATTTTAGCCTTATCAAATCCGATTATAATTTCCCCTCCAATTTCGACTACCGGTACAGTTTTTTGGCCAGATTTTACAATCATCTCTTTGGCAAAATCGTGATTTGCGGAGACATCCAGATATTCATAGTCAATACCTTCATCTTCTAAATATTTTTTTGTCCTCCTGCAAACAGGACAAGTTGGAAGTCCGTATACTTTTACTTTTTTATTCATAATAACCCTCCATTATTTTTTATTTTATTTTCCGGAAAAAGCTCTACTTCTCTGCTTAAGTTATATATACTGAAAACTTTTATAGATATAGTCATCAATAAAAAAGTATAAATTATTCTTCTAAAGCGGCAGATATCATTGCAAAATAATTTTCATCAGGAACATAATCTGGAACGCTATTTCCTGTCCCAAGTGCATAACCACCACGTTTTTCTGTTCTTTTTAACATATCTTTTGAACGCCTTTTTATTTCCTCAGGTTTAGCCCTGCATACGAAATCAAGATCTATTCCACCTAATATTGCTATACGACTTCCCAATTTTTCATATTCGTCTTCAACTGGAACGATATTATCCTGGTATGAATGTTTACCATCATATTTCAAATCATCAATAATATCGTCCATAACTGAAATTAAATTGCCACATGAATGTAAAATAGCAGGTTTCTCTGTCGCATGGATAATCTCGACAATCTTTTTATGCCATGGAAAAACATATCGTCTGAAATCATCAGGTGACAACAGGGTTTGTGTATTAAAACCCCAGTCATCATTGGATATTAATGCACCTACTGTATCATATTTTGCAGATAATTCATAATAGCGTATAAGCCGTGTGCCTACAGCTTCGAAAATATCTTCAGCCAATTGAGGATTTTCATAAATCATAAAGCATAGATTATCATATCCAACAAGAAAAATAACATTTTCCAAAACTCCTCCAGGTCCCCAAACGATTAGTTTCATGTCATCCGGCAAATCATCTTTAAGATCTCTTAAATGGGAATAATCAAAACTATCCGGATCAGGCCATGGATATTTCTCAAAATTCTCACGGTCATGAATAATACTACCCTCATTTATAGATCGTGTCTTTTCCTGTTTTACTTCACCGGTTGGAAAACTAAAACCTGAGCCCAGTACTGTTGTATAATCATATCCCGCATTTTTATAAGCATTTATATATACTCTGCTGTCATTCGGTATATTACCATTAAGCTTAAGTCCCGATAGCTTTTCATAAAGCCTTTTGTGCAGGAAAAATTCGAATAGAGTCGGCCGTTCTGGCTTTTCCTTGTTTAAAACCTTCAATAAATTATTAAAATTTGGTTCACGCATTTTTTACCCTCTATTACATTAATAATTGTGCCTTTCAGAAAACTCTGGAACGCTTGTCTTGCAAGGCTTTTAGCACGCTTCTATTTTATTCTTCACCCCCACCCTTGAAACCCTTATCGGATAAGGGTTTTAGGAGGGTTATTGATTAATTTCTACTCATTTTAAAATTTTTATTTTACACACTCCTATATCCTCTAATATAATAATATCATGAAAATGATTAGGCGCAACACTATCTTCATCTAATTTTACATTTTTAGGTAATTGTGTGGTTTTTAACCATTCGTCTTTGACAATAACCCCTAATTTATTCAGGAATATTTTACCATCAATAATAAATCAATAAAATTCCCGAATTAGTGAGCATCAACATCTGTCCCCTGTGAGAAAATTGATAAATGAATTAATTGGAGAATTGGTAAATTAACAAACGACTGGAAGGAGTTAGTTCTCATGCAAATGCTAAACAGTACCAATAATATAAAAAGAGCCACCCACTTCAACTTATCTGAATTTGCCTGTCCCTCCTGTAATAGGGTGATGTTACATCCCAAGCTGCTTGGAAAACTAGTAGAATTAAGAAATGCCCTGGAAAGACCGTTGTATGTTACCTCCAGGTATCGTTGCTTTGAACATAAC
>DAOUTX010000029.1 GCA_030668465.1 Atribacterota bacterium
GTTGGCTGTATCCCTTGCGATAAGATGCAGCCAATTATGAAAGAAATTGAAGAAGAATATAAAGGACAAGTAAAAGTAGTTTTTCACGATGTGAAGACTGCAGAAGGCAAACCTTACATTAAGGAATTTGGCATTAGGGCAATCCCAACTCAAGTCTTTCTTGATAAAGATGGAAATGAGTATTTTAGACATCTAGGGTTTTTTGCCAAAGATGAATTAATTAAAATTCTTAAAATGCAAGGAGTTAAGTAATGATAAGAACCATATTTGAGTGGTTATCCAATTCTCTTCAATTAAATCCAATTATTGCCTTAACTGCTTCTTTTATCTGGGGAATATGCAGCATATTATTAAGTCCCTGTCATTTAGCCAGCATTCCCTTAATTATTGCGTTTATCGGAGAGCAGGGTAAAATGTCAACTAAAAGAGCTTTCTGGCTGGCAACGTCTTTTTCTCTGGGTATTTTAACAACTATTGCCGCTATCGGTCTTATTACCGGACTTTTAGGTCGTATGCTGGGTGATATCGGTTCTTATGGAAATTATATAGTAGCAATAATTTTTTTCGTTATAGGTTTTCATCTTCTAGAAATAATTCCCTTACCTTTCCTGGGAAAATTTAATCAACCGGTTTTTCGGAAAAAAGGGCTGTTGGCAGCTTTTGGATTAGGTCTTATTTTTGGTATCGCTCTTGGTCCCTGTTCCTTTGCTTATATGGCACCGATGTTGGGTATTGTATTTACAATATCAGTAACACAATTTTTCTATGGAGCTGCACTTCTTTTTGCTTATGGTATTGGTCATTGTTCGATAATAGTCTTAGCTGGGACCTTTACGGAAATTGTGCAAAAATATTTGAACTGGAATGAAAAATCTAAAGGCACGGTTTTAATTAAAAAAATATGTGGTGTTCTAATAATTTTGGGCGGGATGTATTTAATCTGGAGCATTTGAAAGGAGATTAACTATGGTTAAAGAAAAAAAGGGAGGCCTAAATGTTTTTGAAAAATACCTAACGGTATGGGTCTTGTTATGTATTATTATTGGGATTATTTTTGGCAAGGTTATTCCCGGGTTAGCAAAATATCTCGATGGATTAGCGATTTATATTGGTGATGCACCGGTTGTTTCCATACCGATTGCAATCTGCTTATTTTTTATGATGTATCCGATTATGGTGAAGATTGACTTCGGGGAAGTAGTTAAAGCAGGAAAATCTATTAAACCGGTTGGGCTGACTTTATTCGCTAACTGGGCAATAAAACCTTTTACTATGTATGCTATATCTATCTTTTTTTTAGGTTTTCTTTTTAAAAATTTTATTGGGAGTGAGGCAATGGATTTAGTAAAACTTCCACCTGGAGCAGATTGGGCAGTGGGAACAATTCATGGGGCAGGAACTGTAGTGATAAACAATGGGATGAAATTGCTCGAAATTCCTCTATGGAGAAGTTTTCTTGCCGGAAATATCTTATTAGGCATTGCCCCCTGTACTGCAATGGTCTTAGTCTGGGGTTTCTTAGCGAAAGGTAACGATGGACATACGCTGGTTATGGTAGCAATAAATTCTCTAACTATGCTTTTTCTTTATGGGCCGCTTGGTGGATTCTTACTTGGCGTAGGAAGATTACCCGTTCCCTGGCAAGCACTGCTACTTTCTATAAGCATTTATGTTGCCTTGCCCTTAGCAGCAGGTTATTTTTCCAGAAAATGGATAATAAAGGCAAAGGGTGAAAAATGGTTTAAAGAGAATTTTTTACATTTACTTACCACAGTATCAATTATTGCCCTTTTATTTACTCTAATCTTACTTTTTTCCTTTAAAGGTGAGATTATTTTAACCAAACCTTTAACCATACTATGGATAGCTATTCCACTTTTCATTCAAACCAACCTTATTTTTTTCCTCACCTATGGATTAGCAAAACTATTGAAACTTAATTATGAAGATGCTGCTCCTTCTGCACTAATTGGAGCAAGCAATCATTTCGAGGTAGCCATAGCAACTGCAATAATGGTTTTTGGTATATCTTCGGGTGCTGCTTTAGCAACAGTAGTAGGAGTTTTAATCGAAGTCCCGGTAATGTTAATGCTTGTTTCGGTCTGTAAAAGAACTCGTAATTTCTTTTAAAATCAAATTACGTAGTCCTTACCGATATTTTTTCCAGTAAGAAATTTATCGGTTCCTTGTTTTTTAACTTCAGAATGACCCTGCCGCTTGCCGCAGGGCCATTCATTTTTTCTTAAATTTTTTAATGGTCGGGGCGAGAGGATTTGAACCTCCGACCTCTTGATCCCGAACCAAGCGCGCTTCCAAACTGCGCTACGCCCCGAAAACCACAATTGAATTATATCATAATAAATTAGCCGAGGCTACTAATTTATTTGGATTAATTTTTTTTAAGTAACCATTCTTCTTTGAAAAAAAAGAAAGGTAAGAAAGTTATAAGAAAGGAGACAAAATAAAGTGATATGATATTTTAACAATTGGATTGAATTGTTAAAATATTTTTAGTATCTTGCAATAAAAACCATCGTATATTAGAATTAAAATAATATGGATTTTTTCTTTTAAAATTTTTAGGGATTCACGCCGGGTTAAAAGAATAAATATCTCCGAACCAAACATTCGTATATAGTATTTATTTGTATCAAAGCATGTTCATTTTAAATTTACGCGCAATAAAGGAGGCAGCAATTATTTTAAGAATATCACCGGGTAAAAAGGGGAACATTCCTACCATTAAAGCTTTTTTTACTCCTATGCCTGTGACCAAAGATAACTGGGTTATACCTATAATATATATAATTAAAGTTCCTATTAAACCAGCTAGTAAATAGTAAAAAATATTCTTTTCTTTTTTTGCTTCTATTATCTTACCAATAACACAAGCTGAAATTATAAACCCAAATAAAAATCCACCGGTTGGTCCAAATAAAATACCTATCCCAGCTTTAAAACCGGCAAAAACTGGTAGGCCTATTACTCCCAACATCACATAGATTATTTGGCTTGACGTTGCCATAACACTTCCCAGGGTCATAGCAGCTAAGAGGGTAAATAACGTCTGTAAAGTAAGGGGGACAGGATAAAGGGGAATGGAAATGAATGCTCCCATTGCAGTTAACGCAGCAAATAAAGAGATTAAAGTCATTTGACGGATATTTGCTTTTGACACTTTTAAATTCTCCGATCTTCTAATTAATTATTGTTAACCAATATAATATCTTGGGTTAACAACTTTGTCAAAAAAATTTAAATGATAGTTCCGGAAATTATTTCTGCCAATTCGCCATCTTCTTTTTTTAAAATCAGTGCTCCACTTTCATTTATTTCGATAGCTTCTCCTGTAATAATTCTCTCTCCTATATCTACTCTTATCTTTTTCCTTAGGGTATGGGAGTATAATTTCCATTCTTTCAAAATAGAAGAAAATTCTTTTCTTTTTAACTTTTCATAATATTTTTCAAATTCCTGTAAAAATGTCTGTGCCAGCTTGACTCGCGAAATCTCTTTGCCTGAAGTTTCTTTTAAAGAAATTGTATTTTCTTGAATATCTTCAGGAAAATCCCGAAGATCTATATTTGCATTTATGCCTATTCCCACTACTACCCAGTTAATTATATCTAACTCGGCACTCATTTCAGTCAGTATCCCACATACTTTTTTTTCATTTATTAATATATCATTGGGCCATTTTATTTGAGGTTCAATTTGAGTGCATACCTTGATAGCTTTTACTACTGCTACTGCAGTCATCAAAGTTATTCGAGATATATAAGAAGGAAAAAGTTGAGGGTACAATATTATGGAAAGCCAGATACCCCCGGGAGGTGAAAACCATTCCCGGCCTAATCTCCCCTTTCCTGCACTCTGCTTTTCAGCAATAATTAACGTGCCTTCGTCCATTCCCTCTGCTCTATGTAAGACTTTCTCTTTAGCCATTATATTGGTAGATTTTAATTCGGGGAAATAGTATATTTCTTTGCCGATATAGTTTGTGGATAATCCTCTTTGAATTTCTTGCGGAAGTAAAAGATCAGGACGAGAAATCAGGCAGTAGCCCAGATTTTGGTCGGATGTTATTTTATACCCCATGTCTTTTAGTTTTTGTATCTGTTTCCAAACTGCCACCCGGGAGATACCTAATTTTTGGGCCAGAACTTCACCGGAAACATATTCTTTCTCTCTTAAAAATTTTAATATATCACCTATCATACTTTATATCCTGTCAAATGGGAACAGCGCGACAGGGGACAGTTCTTTGACACACTGAGTAAGTTAATAAAAAAGGTGTTAAAGAACCGTCCCCTGTCGCATTATTTTAAACGGGAGGCTAATAGCTCGCTGTCTTTATCTATATCTCTAATCTGCTTGAAATCTATTATAAAAGAACCTTTACTCTCCAATAAACTCATTAAATTTTTCAAAGTTTTATCGTTTCCCATGAACCATGGGATGATAAAAGCAATAGTCTTTTTTCTTTCCAATCCAGCACATCGTTTTATATAATCAATTAATTCAGAAGGTAATTTACCTTTAAACATACTTGAAACCGGGCAGCCCACCAAGACAAATTCATAAGGCAATAAATTACAATTAACTATTCCTCTTTCCGCTTTAATTACCTTTAGTTCATTTCCTTTTCTTTTGATAACTGATAATATTTTTTTCACAAATAATTCTAATTTTTTATTTTCCCCACCATAAATTAATGCTGCTCTCAAAATATTCCCTCCTAATCAAATACTACCTTTTCTACTCCCTGTAATCTATCCAATATTTTATTGGTAATCAATTTTAGATGTTCGGGTCGCTTGACAAAATCTAAATCATCTGCCGGAACATTTAAGATAGGGCAGATAGTAAAATTCTCTATCCACTCCTCATATAAAACATTTAACTGATTCAAATATTCCTCAGAGATAGTTTTCTCGTAATCTCTTCCTCGCAAAGAAATTCTTTTTAAGAGAGTGGGAACCGAAGCCTGAAGATATACAATTAAATCCGGAGGAGTAAGAAATTGGGTCATTATACCAAATAATTCCTGGTAATTTTCATAATCGCGATTTTCCATATACCCCTTCTGATTTAAATTTTTAGCAAATATATCTACATCCTCATAAATACTTCTATCCTGAACTACAGAGGCAGGGTTTTTTAATATTTCCTGATGATGACGAAATCTCTTGGATAGAAAAAATATCTGAAGGTGAAAACTCCACTTTTTCATATCTCCATAGAAGTCCTCTAAATAAGGATTGTTCTCTACTACCTCATAATATGGTTTCCAGCCTAATCTTTTACTTAAGAGATCAGTTAAGCTTGATTTGCCGCAACCTATATTCCCTGATACTATAATAAATTTCTTCATTTTAAACTGTCCCCCTTGTAAATTTCATTAATAATATATTCAAGATCTTTACTTTCGCCCACAAAATCAAGATTGTTAGTCTTTATTTTAATTAATTTTATTTTTTTATAATTATCGGGATAAGAAAAAAATTCTTCATAAGCCAAATTCAATCTTCTCATATATTCAAAAGACATTTTTCTCTCAAAAGGCCGATCTCTTAGCGCTATCCTTTTCATTAAGGTTTCTGTACTTGCTTGCAGATAAACGATCAGATCCGGCCGAGGGATACCTTTAACCATAATTTCATAAAGATTCTCATACATAGAAAGTTCATTTCCGGAAAGATTCAGATGAGCAAATATCCTATCCTTTGCAAATAGGTAGTCAGAAAAAACTGATTGATTAAATAAATCTTGCTGGGCTAATTCTAATTGTTGTTTGTAGCGGCTCAGCAAAAAAAATATTTGAGTCTGGAAGGCATACCTTTCTATATCATTATAAAATTTAGATAAAAAGGGATTTTCTTCCACCACCTCTAAATTATGTTTTGCATTATACCTTTTGCTTAACAATAAAACTAAACTTGTTTTTCCTGCTCCTATAGCTCCTTCAACTACAATAAATTTACTCTTAAGTTTACTCATTGACTACTCCTTATTCTTTTCCTTTTTACAAATCAAGTTTTTACAAATCTGTCCTCATTGATTATTTTTTCTTTCGTAATTCCACTCATAAGTTGAGTACCTATTTTCTAAAAGGTCTTTGGAAATTTTTTCTTCCTGTTCAATTAATTTACCTTCAGTTAATTTTACTCCAAACTCTTCTTCAAATCCCCGGGGAAAAATTTCGGATAATTCTGAAAAATTTATCTTTTTCTTTAAAATCTCTTCCAAGCTGGTGGCTTTAAATCCTGTTTTAAGCTTTTCTCTTATCTTAGCTGAGGGAAAATTAAATACAGAAAACAATTTATCTTTCTCTAATTCTATCAATAAAGAACCGTGTTGTAAAACTATTTCTTTTTTTCTTACCTGAGCAGAACCTACAATTTTTTTACCTTTAACCTGCACCTCGTATTGAGAGGGAACAGAAAAACAGATTGATTTAATATCTGAATGGGGAATTTTAGATTTAGCCTCATTGCCTGAGGGGGTGCTCCTTAATTTTTCTCTCAGAGGAACTAATTCGGCTTTGATTCCTAAATAAGAAAGACCTCTAATTATTCCACCACTAATCTTCTTATAAGTCTCTAATATAGAACCATTAACCAAAGGATGGTTTTCTTTAATTATAAAGCTATAGGTTAATTCTTTATCATGAAGAACTGCTTTCCCCCCAGTGGGTCGACGGACAATATCGATTCCCAGATTCTTACAAACATCTACATCTATCTCCTTCTCTAAATCCTGAAAATAACCCAGAGATACAGCCGCGGGAGACCATTGGTAAAATCTGATAGTGGGAGGAACCAATCCTTCTCTATGAGCTATCATAATTGCCTCATCGATTGCCATATTCATAAAACCGGTATGGTAACCATCTTTTATTAATCGCCATTCCATTAATTTTATCCTTTCTATTTGATAAAATAAGCGTATAACAAGTAGCATTTAGCGCATAGTAGGAAAACAGATGAATTAACTAATAATTAATCCATTGATCAGCGGGAAATTAATTAACTGGTTGCCGGATTAATTTATAATATCTTTATTCTACAAAATATACCAAAATCCTTCTTTTTTATAAACATTTTTAGAATTTTTCTGATTTAATTTAAATTTATACTATGCTATAATAAATTAGTCGTTAGTGAATGTAACCTAGCGTAGAGCGTACAGTATTTAGTCAGGAAGAGGGAGTCAGGAGACAGAAGCCAGAATAAAATCGTATCGTGTATTGCATATTGAGTATATAGTTACCCTGTTACCCCGTTTGCCTGTTAACCAGTTAATTCTTAAACCGAGTAACCGGTAAACTGGCTAACCGGCTAACCAGGTGACTAATTCCAACTAGTTAACCAGGCAACCAACTAACCAGCTAACTAAATGTATACGAGATACGAATTAGGGTTTACGGAAAAAGGAAATTCCTATACAATTAAATTAATACATTAAACATTAAGTTTGCTTAAATATTTTGCTTTATGAATTTTCAAGGAGGCATTAAAATGAACTCTGGTTTTTTTAAAAAATTGTTTGGGAAAAGAGAAGGAGATTCCCCGGGAATGCTCTGGGTTTATAGCCAATGTGATAAATGCGGAGAAAAATTTAGAACCCTTATCAGGAAATATAATGATCTTACCCCCACTTATAAAGTTGATGGACCGGCCTATATTCTAAAAAAAGAACTGATTGGCGCTTCTTGCCCTAGCCGAATCAACCTGCATTTAGAATTTGACCGAAGTTACAGGAAGATATCAGAAGAAATTACCGGTGGCCATTTCATCACAGAAGAAGAATATCAATCTTAAATTTTTAAAAATATTCTATAACCAATTGGTAAAAAGATCCTCTTTTTAAAAATTTAAAATAACTAATCTAAAGAAGAACAAAAATAGAAAAACTATTTCTCTTAAGATCTTTTCTGTTCTCTTTTCATCTTTTATAAAGAATAAATAAATCAAACACTTACAACCTGAAGAACCATACCCTTTTTTAAAAGATGCTTCCCCTAATCGACCTACTCTAATTTTTAAATCTTCAGATACATATATTATTAATGCGTAAGTTGCTTCTGAATTTTTATAATATTTATACCTTATTTTCACCTGCCTACCAATACCATATCCCCAACCTTGCAACCAACATCCTCGGCTATTACCGGACATTTCGCTTTAAATAGAAAAAATATAGATTTATCTTCTTCAGAGAGGGATTCATAATTTCCTTGGCCTTTACTGATAATTAATTCTGCGTTCTGATATAATTCCATAAATTCCGGAGAGCAATATTTTAATATAGTTCCAGGGGAATCTGACCCGCTTGAGGTAATTTTAGCCACTTTATTTATCCCGCAAAAGATAGCATCTTCTATTAAAGCATCATTTATAATTGGCTTGCCTCGTACTACGTATATTACTTGCTTTCCTAATCCTTCTACTAATTCTTCTATTAGTAGCCTATCAAAAACTACCTCTCCAGCGTTATCAGCCAAGTAAATTATGGTGTTAGCCTTATTCAAGCTTTCTTTAAATTGATTATATTTAAAGGTAGTTGAACTATTTTCGTTATTAATCATAAAATTCCCTTGAAAAAGATGATCTATTTCTTCTACCACATTCAAGGAATTTTTCACCCCATAATCTATAATATTACTGATAATAGATAACTTTACGGCAGCCAAGAGTCTATTCTCTGAATTATTTATTTCTTGTTTTAATTTAGGATAAAGCTTCAGAGCAAACTTATTGCTATTTTCTTTAATCTTTTTAAAAGGGTCTTTTATGCCGGATATTTTTCCGACTAAACTATATACCACTCTTCCCATCTCCGGTGGGGTTGCTTCTAAAGTAAAATTTGGTATTAACAGAGAAAGTTCATCAATAATCTTTTTTTGTATAATCTCATCTGCTCCCGCAATTCGAGCAGAGTCTAAAGCCTGTCTGTAAAAACAGGGAATACAATCTAAATAAGTTCTCATCTAATCTACATATACTCCTAATAAATTTATTACCTTTTTCCTACATACCTTCCTAATCCAAAATAAGAGCCATGAACATAAAACAAAGGTTACAAATAATTAATTTATTTTCCCTCTACCTTCTTATATTTTCTCTTGCTCAGATAATTTCCTAATAATATCGAAGTTACGATAACCAACGGCAGCGAAACTAATAATCTTATCATAGTAAATTTTACTCCCATAAATGATGCTTCATACAAAGTCATAGGGACTCTACAAATTGCAGCAGCTCCTATATAAGTAAAAACAATGCTAAGCTTTGCTCCTTTATTATATAAAGAATATGCAATGGGAAAAGCTACCAACAACCCTCCGGCGATAGTTCCGGCAAGTAGTATAATCCATGCATATCCCTTAATACCGGATTCTTCACCTAAATGTTTTTCAATTACTTCTTTCTTTACCCATACCTCAAACAGACCTATCAATATAAAGGCACAAGGCAGTATCTTGAGCATATATATTAAAAAAGAAATAAAATTAAAAGCAATTTCTTTTCCTGGATTATACCCCAGTATAAA